>JAESQQ010000288.1 GCA_016765095.1 Planctomycetota bacterium
CGCGCAGCGCCCGCCGCGGCTCCCCGCGCTTGAGGGCCCCTCGAGCAGCGCCGAGGTGGCGCTGGAAGGTCCGCTGGAGCGCGAGGGCTGCCTCGCTGCTCTCGACCCTCGACAGCGCTAGGGGCGCTAGCCAGGGTTGGCTAATATGTCCCAGTAGGACTGTTTGGAGCGGTTCGCCGGGCCGCCGAGCCAAGGTCAGGCTCGGCGACTCCCCGAGCTCGAGTTGGAAGTTGCGTCGGAGGTCAGGCGCGTCGAGCGGCGCGGGGTGCGGGACCGTTCGAGGGCAAGTCCCCTCGGCCAAGTTCCAGAGCCGGACCCCGTCCGCGCAGACCTCGGCTAGGACCCCCTCGACGACTTGCCGCCCCTCGGCGCGGCGGCTAAAGCGGCGCCCGCGCTGAGCGTGCTCACGCTCCCACAGCCAGGCTCCCTCGGGGAACTCGAGGATCGCGCCGCCCGCGCAGGGGTGAATCCCTGTGACCCCCGCCAGATCCCAAGAGCAGAGCTGAGCGCCGTCCGCGATCGCCCACACCTTGAGGGTCGTCGCGTCAGCGCTCCAGACCTCCTCGCCCTCGACTGCGAGCGCGAGGATCGGGCCCGCGTGCTCGCAGGCCCCGCGAGGACGCCCCTTGAGTAGATCCCAAGCCTCGGCGCAGCCCTTGCCGTCTGCGACTCGGGCTCCAGTCACGGCGTTGGCGCCGCCCACCGCCAGGACCTCGATCGGCCCGCGGGCCCGGAGACGAAAGCGCGGTGGGCCCTTCAGGCGGAGGTCCCAGACCTTGAGCGTCCCGCTCAGGCAGCCCGCGATCGCAAACTCCCCCTGGAGCAGGCTCGCGCCCGGGCCGGCCAGGGCGGTCCGCCCCAAGGCCTCGTCGCCTTGAAGATCGAGCTGGGCGTGGCGCTTGCCGCTGCGCTGAAAGACCGTCAACCCGGGACGACTTCCCATTCGGTTGACGGGATCGGACAGGAACAGGATGTAGCGCTGGTTCCACCCGACGAGCTCGCCGGTCTGAGCCGCAAAGCGCGGAAGCGGGGCTCCACCGGCGCCCCCCTCGCCCGCGCGAGCCTCGGCTGCGGCGCGAGTCGCCTTGACCCGTGGACGAGACTGCGCGCGGGCAGGGATCTCGTCGAGGAGTGCCAGGGCTGCCTCGCCGTCGCCGCGTTCGACGTGGACCTGCGCGAGCAAGAGCTCGTCGATCCAGGCACGTGTGTGCACGCGCCGAACGGCCTCGAGCTGCTCGACGAGCTCCAAGTCGCGGAGCTGACCCGCCCGCCAGCGGAGGAGCCCGAGGTTGAACCGACTCTCCGGGTGGTGAGGCTCGAGGCGAAGCGCCTCCTCCCAGGTCGCGGTTGCCGCCTCGTGTTGGCCGAGGTCACGCAGCGAGAGGGCGCGATTGCAGAGGACCGTCGCCGTGACGCGCGGAGTCGCAGGAACGGGTGGCGCTGCCTCGCCGCAGCGCTCGAGGTAGAAGGCTGCGAGGGCCTCGCGCGCTTCGCGCATGGTCGCCGGGCGGTCTGCGGGCTTTTTTGCCAAGCAGCGGCGGAGGAGATCGCCCAAGGCGTTGGGAATGTCGAGCCTGTGGTCGCGGGGGTTGGGCAGCTCGCTAAAGCAGTGGCGATTGATCAGGACCCCAGCCGGTTGGCGGTCGTCGGGGGCGTCGAAGGGACGCCGCCCGCTGACCAACTCCCAGAGGAGGACTCCCCACGAGTAGACGTCTGCTCGGGCGTCAACCTCGGCCGCTGACGCCCACTGCTCGGGCGCTGCGTATTCGGGGGTCCCCATTCCGGCCTCGAAGTGCGTCAGCTCGGCGTGCGAGGCCTTGGAGCGCGTCGCTGGGGTCGAGGTGCTGGCCCCAGCGCCGGGGAGATCGACTTCTCCCGTCACCTTGACGAGGCCAAAGTCGGTGATCCGGAGCGTCCCTCGCTCGGAGAGGAGGCAGTTGGCGGGCTTGACGTCTCTGTGCACGAGGCCGCGCGAATGGGCGTAAGCCAGCCCGTCGGCCAACTCGAGGGCCAGCCTCAGCAGTCCGCGCCAGTCTGCGGGGTCGCGCTTGGTCGCGAGCCACTCCTTGAGTGTCCCGCCCTTGACGTACTCGACGAAGATCCGCGGTGAGCCCTCGACCTCGCGCACGTAGTAGCAACGCGCCACGTTTGGGTGCAGTCCGAGGTCGATCCAAGTCTCGGCCTCGCGCTGAAATCGCTGGAGCGCGACGGGGTCTTGAAACAAGCGCGGGAGCGGCGTCTTGACCGCGAGGTCGACGTCCCACTCCATGTGCCGGACTCGATAAACGGCCCCCATTCCGCCCTCTCCGAGGAGAGACTCGACAGAGTAGATCCCCGCCAGGATCTGCCCGATCTCCCAGCGTGCTTCGTCCGTTGTGGAGGCGGAGCCTGCGGCGTCCGTCGGGAGCTGGGTCAGGGTCCCGATCCCGGGCTCGCCCTCGGCCCCCTGGATCCAATCAAGTCCGTCGGACGAATCTTCGGAGTCGTCTGCCGCCTTCGACGAGGGCGTGTGGGTCAGCGTCCCAGAGACGCCCTGCCCAGAGCCTGGAGGATCGGAGTCAGACGAAGGAGTGTGGGTCAGGGTGCCGCCCTCGGAGGCCCTTCCCCGCGCCGCCGCTGCAGAGTTGGACGAGGGAGCGTGGGTCAGGGTCCCCCCCGCGGGGGCCGTCCCTCGCGCCGCCGCTGCGGAGTTGGACGAGGGAGTGTGGGTCAGGGTGCCGCCCTCAGGGGTCGGCTCTCGCGCCGCCGCGGAGTTGGACGAAGGAGTGTGGGTCAGGGTCCCGCCCGCAGGAGCCTGCGACTTGGGAGGTGGGCGCTTGCCGGTCGGCTGCTTGCCGGTCGGCTGCTTGCCCGTCGGTCGGGGCTTCGGCTTAGACGGTTGGTTACTCGCGGGGGGCTGCTTCCCCGAGGGTGGCCCCTTGCCCTCAGGGCGGGGTGCCGGTGGACGCTCGTCCGAGGGGCCCGGGCTCAATATCGTCCGCGCTTAGAGAGCGAGGCGAACACTAGTGCAGCCCGCCAGAA
>JAESQQ010000289.1 GCA_016765095.1 Planctomycetota bacterium
CCCCGGCCGAAGCCCAAGCCGTCTTGCGCCGAGCAGTGCGCCACGGCCGGGGGCCTTTGCTCGGGGACGCGGCGGGAGCTCACGTCGCGCGCTCCCCGATCGAGGCGGCCTTTGAGCGCGCGGATCGCAGCGACGACCTCCTCCGGATCCACCAGCGCCGGAGTCGGCTCTTGGAGGCGGCCAGCGACCTCGACGGAGCGGCGTTCGCGCTCCTCAACCTGGGGCACCTTCGCCGCGCCAAGGCTCGGTTGGCTGTGGCTGACGAACACTACCGGCGCGCGCGCGAGCTCTTCGAGCGCGGAGACTGCCGCGTCGGCTTGACCTTGGTCGACCTGAGCCGGGCTCGCCTCTTGGCGCAAGTCGGGCTCGCAGACGCTGCAGCGGAGCTGGCGATCGCGGCTCGCGACGGTGCCCAGGAGCTCGGGGTTCGCTGGGTCGCGGCCCTCGCAGGCCTGGCGCTGGCGGAGGCGCGGGTCGCGAGCGGTGACCTCGAAGCGGCCCTCGAAGAGAGCGGGACCGCCCAGGCTCTGGCCAAGGCGCTCGGCAATCGTCCTCAGCAAGCCGAGCTCGACTTGTTCAGCGCTGAGCTGGCTGTCGCTCGGGGGACCCCCGGTGCCGAGGAGGCCTTGGCTCGCTTCGCAGAGGCTCCGCTCGGGTCGCGAAGCCTGACGCTCCGGCTGCGGGCCGACTTGATCTCGCTCCAACTGCCCGGAGAGGACCTCGAATCGCGGGCCGAGACTGCCCTCGGTGAGGCCGAGGCGCGGGGTCACCTCGAGTTTGCCTGGCGCCTGGCTTGGCGTCGGGCCCAGCTCCGGCGGGCGCGGGGCTATGTCGAGGGCGAACTGGAGGACCTCATATCGGGACTTTCGGCGCTCCGTCGAATCACGGAGCGACTCGAGCCCGCCTGGCGGGACGTCTACCTAGCCGACTCCGAGCGGGCCGCGCTCGGGGCTCGGTTTCGCGACCTCCGCCCGAGCGAGAGCTAAGTGACTCGGCGGGGCGACGTCAAACAACTTCACTGCGGGCGGGGAGTTCGCCCACCGGAGTGTTGAATTGTTGCCAAGACTGTCGGTTACTGGCCAGGAGTTGGTTAGGATCCCGCCCGCGCCTGCACAAGGGCGCCAAAGGTGGTACCGGTGACTTACTTGAGGCTGTTTCTCGTTCTGGCTGCCGTCTCCTCCTTTGGGTGTGCCACGGCCCAGATCACGGCGGCCGAAGTCGCCTCTGACACGAACGGCGTCTATGTCCTCACTGAGGATCAGGACTTCGCTCACGTGCCCGACCGCTGCGTCGTGTCAGCCACCTACGGCGCCTGGGAGTCGAGTGCGGTCCCCGTGATCGTCCGGGGGACCGTCCCGACACGGACTCTGCTGACGAACTGGATGGAAAGCTCCGATTCAGACAACGGGGGCGTGGAAGAGGTCCTGCGCGTTCGCTTCCACTACAGCGGAGCCGTGGTCACAGAGCGTGACTTTGGGGGGTTGGGCTTCGACCCGAGCGGGAGCGGGCGAACGCACCGGACGCAAGTCAGTAATGAGTTCGCGCCGAGCGCCAGCGCTGGCGGCGCTTCGGGCGAGGGTGCGACTCGTCCCTACTGCCCGACCTGCGGCGGGAGATGGTCCTGCAGCACCGAGAGCGCCTGCACTCGCTAGCCTTCCGCGCTCTCGGCCGTCGTTAGCGCTTCGCGCACGACGCCGAGCAAGTGCTCTCCGACTTCCTCGTGCTCCATGAGGCGCATGGCGCGCTTCAATTGCGCTGCGCCGGCGGTGTGCTGCCCGCGCGTTCGTGAGAGGAACCGGCCGAGGTAGAAGGCGGCGTAGCCTTCGTCGAGGCGGTTCTTGGTGTAAAGGGCGGTTCGCTGCGAGCGAAGGAACGCCTCCTCGGCTCGCGCCACGTCCTCGGGGTCTGCAGTCTGGGCGAAGCGCTCCTCGAAGAGCTCACCGAGACCGTTCTGAACGATCCCGATTCCCCGGTAGTCGTGGAGCTGCTCTGCGAGAGCCAGGTCGTGCCCGTAGGCCTGAATCGCGAGGTCCGCGTGGTGAGTCCGTTTGCTCTCGTCTTCGCTCGCGGCTTGGCTGAGGAGGGTATGGAGGCGAGCTAGGCTGCCGAAGGCGCGCGCCATTCCAGGGAGGTCGCCGAGGCGGCGCTTGGTCTGGAGAGACTCTTTCAGCAAGCGCTCCGCGCGAGCGAGGTCTTGCCCTCGGTGAAGGAGCTGGTCCCCGTGGCCCTGGAGGGCACGGCTGTAGAGGTCCAGCGCGCCGGCCCGAGCCGCGAGACCTCGAGCCAGGGAGTGGTGCTGGTCGGCGGCCTCGAAGTGAGCTTCTGCGCCCTCGGAAGCAGCCCGGCCGAGGCGCGAGAAGACCGCCCCCAGCGCGAGGTGAAAAGTCGCCAACAGACGCCGGCTGGTGAGATCTTCGCGTTCGTCGACGGCGGCGAAGATCGCCTTGGCTTGCTCGCCCTTCAGCTCCTCTAGGAGCCTCAAGCCTTCGGCAGTGCTCTCCCTCAGGGCGCTGATCCAGAGGGACTCCGTGAGGGCACTCACGACTCCGACCGCGTCCTCGCTGAGCATGGCGTGGGAGTGGGCTGCGCGAGCAACGTCTTGGCCCGAACGCAGGTCCTGACCGCTGATCCGGAGCGTCCGGGCCAGCTCGACACCGACCCGCCAGGCGAGCGGGGCAGGGAGCTCGTCGGCGCCCTTCCAAGCCGTCTCGAGCTCTCGAATGGCTCGCGGGTAGTCGCAAGCGCTGCGCAGATCGAGGGCGAGCGCGAGCCGCCGCCGGACGGCAGCCTCTTGATCGTGGGTTGCGGTGATTCGGCTCTCTTCTGCTGTGGGCGAGCGAAGCTCTTGAAGCACCCCGAGCCCGACTTCACTGACTTCGTTTGACTCGGCTCCTTGTTCCGTCTGCCCGAGAGGACCAAATCGTCTCGTCGCGCGCTCCAGCGCCATTCGTGGGACAGCGGGGAGTCCCTGCGCATGGCGGACCAGCTCCTCTGTGACTTGCTCGGGCAGAGAGGCGCTGCCTTTCACGAGCGCGAAGCTCGCCAGCTCGCGAATGCTCCCTGCGCGGAGACGAGGAAGGGCCACGAACTCCGTCGAGGGGTGCCCCGCGATCATGCGACAGGCTGCTTCGGGCATCGGCTCGCGAGAGGCCACGATCAAGAGCAGCGGGGCCTGGGAGGTGCGGTGAGCGAGCTGGTGCACGAGCTCGAGGCTCGGGCCGTGGGCGAGGTCGAGGCGATCCACGAGCAGAACCAGCGGGCGCCCTCGGGCAGCCTGAGCGAAGAGCTCCGCGAGCGAGGAGGGTGCGATAGAGGTTCGCTCGAGGCCACTGGACGAGGCTTCACCGAGGAGGACGTCGTCGAGGAGGCTGCGGTAGAGGACGATTCCCGTTGGGCCGGCTATGGCCTGAAGTCGCTCCAGCAGCTCCTCGCGGGGAGCCTCGGCCGTGACCTGCAGGAGCTCGCGCAGGAGCGCTCGGATCGCGTGGAGCGGATCCGCTGAGCACGTCACCCTGAGCGTCTGAGCGTTCGCTTTGTTCGCGAAGTCGGCGGCCTCCTCGAGCAAGCGCGTCAGGCCGACTCCGGGGGGCCCGGAGAGGACCAAGGTGCGACCCAGGCCGCGGCAGGCCTCCAGAATCGCCTCTTGGACGCGGCGCAGCTCCTGATCTCGATCGGTGAGGGGGGGCCAGATCCCAGACGGGGAGAGCGGGGGCGCTGGCTGAGCTGCTGCGGGTGGAAGCACGGCGATCGTCTGGCCGAGCTTGCCGTGCAGGTGAGACTCCAGGGACTGCAGGCGTCGCTTGACGAGCGTCGGGGAGTCGGGGCGGTCAATGGGGTCTCGGGAGAGGAGCTGATCGATCAGCTCGCCGATCATGCGGGGGATCTTGGGGAGGCGTTGGCGAAGAGGAATGAGCTCGCCTGAGAAGTGGGCCAGTCGCCACTGCTTGATCGAGGCGGGTGTCTTCTCGAAGGGGCAATGTCCGGCGAGGGCAAAATAGAGCGTGTGTCCGAGGGAGTAGAGATCCGCCCGGATATCCATCGCGGCTCCGAGCCACTGCTCGGGGGCCATTGTGGAAGGAGAGCCGCAGACCATTCCGCTCTTTGAGGCCAGCTGCGTCGCGCTGAGCGCCAGCCCGAAGTCGGTGACTTTCCAGCGACCTGGCTCCCCCGCGACGCGGGAGGGGGCGTGCAGAATGTTGGGTGGCTTTATGTCTCGGTGGACGATGCCCTCGGCCCAGGCCGCCTCCAGGGCTCCCGCGACGTCGATCCCAAGCTGCACTCCGCTCGGAATGTCGAGGCAGCCGCGAGGCGTCTGGCTCATTAGCTCAGCGAGGTTGCCGCCGGTGACCAGCTCCATGGTCAGGTAGAGGAGCCCTCCGGCCTCGACCTCGCCTCCGTCGTAGACGCTGACGACGTTGGGGTGGTCGACGCTTGAGCTGAGCTTGACCTCGAGCACGAACTGGTCGCGGTAGAGCTCGTCCTCGGCCAGCTCGGGCAGCATGATCTTGAGCGCGACTTGACGCTCGGTGCCTTCTTGGGTGGCTTGAAACACCGCCCCCATGCCACCCTGGCTGAGCTTGCGGTGGATCCGGCACCCTGCAAGGACCGTGTCCTGATAGGCGTCGAAGTTGGTGGGCGACATGGGACCTCGTCTTTGGAGAGGGACCTAGGGTAGTCGGGATCAAGGCCTGATTCGACCCGAGGGCCGCGCTTTGAGCCCGCCCTCAGGGCGCCTCGAGCACGCAGCGGAAGCCAACGTCGGCCGCGGAGTTGGAAGGGGCGCTGGGCTTGCGGAGGCAGGAGTAGATATCTCGACCATTTTCGTAGCCGCCCCCTCGGAAGACTCGATTCCCGCTCGCCGGAGGAGGGCTGAAGTCTCCCGCAGCGTAGCGCTGATAGGCATTCTTCGAGTAAGAGTCTCGGCACCACTCGGCGACGTTCCCGGCCATATCGAGCGCCCCATAAGGAGAGGCCCCTCCCGGGAATTTCCCCACAGGGGTCGTCTTGGGGGCTCCCTGGGGAGAGAACCCTCCTGGCGCGTTGCAGAGTCCGACGCGGGGTGCGTCGTCATTTCCCCAAGGATAGTCCTGTCCCTGAGTCCCGCGCGCGGCCTTCTCCCACTGCGCTTCGGTGGGGAGCTTCAGTCTGGCCCAGGCCGCGAACTTCTGAGCGGCGGTCCACGACACGTTCACTACAGGGTGGTTTGGCCGGATCCCCCACTGGGGAGCCTTGGGTTGGGGCAGGGAGGAGGAGCGATAGAGACTCCAGGTCGTCTCGTGACGTGAGATCCAATAGGCCCCGAGGTTGTGCTTGTGCGCGGGCTTGTGGTACTCGTGCCTCCTCCCCCAAGTGGCTCCCATGATGAACGCGCCGCCCGGGACGTAGACCATTTCCAGGGTCTTGCCGCTCGGGAGTCGCCAGAGATAGACCTGGAGCGACGCTTGGCCGGGTCGCTTGACCAGGGGTCCTCGGGTCAGGCCCTTTGGCAACTTGATCGCGAGTGGTTTGGGCTTGACCTCAGTCCGGGTCGGCGCGGCAGCGGGAGCGGGGGCTTGAGCTGCTCGTGCGACCTCGGCAGATCTCCGCAGGCCTGCTTTGACTTCCCTGGCGGCCACGGCCGCCGCGGCCCGGTTGCCTCGGAGGAGGGCGATCTGACGCCGGATCTCCGCCTTCCGGGCTCGGGTCATGGCGCGGCGTCGTTCGTTCTTGAAGGTCGTCTGCGCCTCGTCCTCGCAGAGATCGAGCTGCACCCTGGCCTCTCGGCGGGCCTGCACCGAGCCCCTGGCCTTTGCGTCTCTCCATTGGCCTCTCGCAGCAGCCAGCCGCTCGACGAGCTCCTCGAGCTTGACCTCGCTCTTGAGAGCAGGGACCCCAGGCGAGGGCTTGGTCGCGACCGCGCGCGAAAACTCGAAGCTGTTTATGAGCTTGAGGTCTCCGCCCTCTGTGATGTGAATCGCGGGAGACTGCTTGCCTCCCACCTCTAGCGCTCGCTGAGGGACGTCCGTCTTGAGGAAGGACGAGAGCTCGCCCAGCGTGACCGTGCCGCTCCGGTCGCTGTCGGCCGCGCCCCGAAGTCCCACGAGGACGCTGCTCGTGAAGACGCCATAGCCTGAGCGGGTGTCCTCCAAGGAGAGTTGGTTGGCTCCGGTCGAGGCGAGGAGCATCGTCGTCGTGTTGGCGCTCGGAGCCGCCTTGAGGACCCGTCGGCCAATTCCGCCTGGGCCCTTGAGCCCCGAGAGGCCGCCTGAGTGGCAGGCGTCGATCAGGAGGACTCGGCGCTGGGCGCGGATATCTCCCCAGAGTTTCTGGAGGGCGTCGAGGTCGACGGCGGTGCTGTGGAGCGAGGTCAACTCGGTGTCGGAGGGGGCGAGGTAGCTCCTCCGGCTGTCCGAAAACCCGTGACCCGAGAAGAACAGGATCGCGGTGTCGCCGAGGCGTACCGCTTTGCGGACCAAGTGGTTCTCGATCGCGTCGAGGATCCCCTTGCGCGTGGCCTCTTTGCTCTTCAGGAGGCGCACCCTGCGCTTGATCGTGGGGCTGTTGACGTGCGAAGAGAAGAAGTCGTAGATCGCCTGCGCGTCGCGCTCGGGGAAACTCAGATCCGTGATCCGCGGGTCGTCGTAGTCCCGAACCCCGATCACGAGCACGAACACCCGTCCTTCCTCCGGGTCGGCCAGCGCGACGCTGGGGGCGAGGAAGGCGTGGCAGGCCAGGAGCGCGAGGCAGACCAACCCTGCTCGCAGGCACGCGCCTCGGCGTTGTGCGAGTTGGATCACTTGAGGCTCCGGGGAGAGAGGGCTGCGCGGAAGCCAAGCGCCTCGAAGCGCAAACCTTGGGAGGCGGCGAAGCGTCGGGTCGTGCGACACCCGTTAGCCGTGTCGTAGTAGGAGCCTCCCCGAATCGTGTGGTGCAGGAACACGTTGTCCCCCACCGGCTGACCGTATCGCGGGGTGTAGGCGTCTGCGCACCATTCCCAGACGTTGCCTGCCATGTTCAAGCAGCCGAAGGGAGAGGCTCCTTGGGCCAAGTCGCGCACGGGCGCTGTGGTGCGATACGGGTCGGCCCAGGCCTCGCCGCCGCTGCGCTCTCGTCCATTGAGGTTGAGGCGCGTCGCGCTCGGAGCGCGACTCCCCCAGGGGAACTTCCGTCCGCGAGGTCCCCTCGCCGCATACTCCCACTCAGCTTCGCTCGGCAGGCGAAGGCCTCCCCAGGCGCAGTAGGCCTTCGCGTCGTGCAATGACACGCTAAACACGGGGTGCTCGTCGCTGGCTGGGAACTCACCTCTCTGGGGTATGCGGTGCTTGGTCGCGGCGCAGAACGCTCGGTATTGGCGCCACGAGACTTCGTGCTTCCCGAGAAAGTAGCCGCTGGCGAAGCGGACCCTGCGCACCGGGGCCTCGTCGGGATCTCCCTCGGCGCTGCCCATTTGAAAGTCGCCGCGTGGCACCCACACCAGGACATACCCCGCCGCGAGCTGGATGAACTCGCCGGGAGTGGGACCGGGCTTCAAACCGGAGGGGAGGGGGAGGGGTGGGCGGTCGACTTCTCTGAGCTGGAGGAACCAGCTCGGCAGGGGTCGCTTTGCCTCGACGGCGAAGCGCTCCTCTGCGTGATTGCCGACCGCGTCTTCGGCCCGGATCTCGAACCGGTTCGGTCCCCCTTGGAGTCGGAGCTCGAAGCTGGTGACTTCTCCGCTCCGAGCTGTCTTCGTTTGGCCGGCTAGGCTGATCGTGATCGGGCCAGCGGGGTCCGTGGCCTTGTACTTGACCGTGCAGTTGCCAGCTTTCACGAGACCCTGAGGAACCTCGACTTGGACCAGGACCGGGGGCGTCGTGTCGCGCACGACCTGCTCTTTGAGCCTGCTCTCGATCCCGCCCTCGTCTTGCGCCACGAACTCGATCGTGGCTTTTGGGGTGCCAGAGAACTCGAACTTGAACTCGAAGGTGTAGGTCCCTGAAGCCGAGGGCTTGAGCGGGACCAGCGCTCCGTTGGCTCGGAGCTCGACTCTCCTCGCGTCCCTGACCACACCGGTGAGCGTGATCGTGGCCTCGCGAGTCGCGCGGAGCTTTGAGGTGACGCGAACCTCCGGCGGACGGGTGTCGCCTTTGCTCAGCAGCAGTCGGCAGCCCTGGGCAGCCTCTAGGAGCGCTTTGACGGACTCCCCGGGCTTCTCGTCTGCGAGCGCCTGCCCCCGCTTGGCTGCGTCCTCGACCCGGGCCAAGGACTCTTGTGGAGGCTTGAGACCGAAGTGTTTGACGGCGAGCTCGAAGCGCTTCCGCTCAAGGTCGAGCTTCTCCAGGGCAGCCTTTGGCGTTCCGTGCAGGGCGGCGTTAAAGCACTTCGTCGACTCTTGGTAGGCCGCAATCGCTGCGACGCGATTCTGCGACTCGGCAGCGCGGGCTCTGGCCAGGGCACCCTCGCCCTCCTGGGCAGCGGCCGCACTGCCAGGAGAGGGCTCCGTGATCGCCTTCCAGGCTGCGTACGCCTCCTGAGCCAGCTTGGCCTCGGCTTGGAGCGCGCCCTCGGACATGGCCTCGAACGCGCGCTCGCCGTCCAAAAAGGCATGGGCGGCTTCGCCTGCGGCGCCCGCGCTCGCTCGGGCTGCGCCCTTGCGCAGCGCCCCCTCGCCAGCCTCAGCGAGCGCTTCTGGAGCGCCGCTCGTCGAGCCTCGTTCGACCTCGGTCCACTCGGCCTGAGCGCGCTCGGCTCGTTGCTTGCAAGACACCAGGGCGTCGAGGAACGCGGCGTCGGAGTGTGAGTTCGAGAGCAAGAACTCCGCCTTGGCTTCGCTCAGCCGGCTAGCCTTCGCGAGCGTCACGCCCGACTCCCAAGCTGTCTTGGCGGCTTGGATTTTCTCTGGCTCCGACGCGACCCCCATGCGTTCGGCGAGGGCGCTCCACTCTTGGAGGCGAGCCTCCGCTCGAGTCCGACTCGGATCCACAGAGACCGGAGTCGAGTCGACGGCCGCCGTCTCGAAGAAGGCCGCCGCGCGGGGGCCCCAACTCGAGTACGTCATGGCGGCGATCGCGACGGCGACTCCGCAGCCGAGGAGCGCGAGAGACCGAGCGCCCAGCCCCCCCTTTGGAGTCGCTGCGGCAGCGAGGGCCGCCTTGAACTCCCGCATGTCGCGATAACGGCGCTCCGGCGACCCTTCTCGGGCGCGCCCCACGGCCTGGGCTAGCGCCTTGGGCACGTCGGGGCGCAGCTCGCGGAGCGGGCGCCCTGGGCCCGTTGGGACTTCGCCCGTGAGCAGCTCGAACAGGAGCACGCCGAGCGAGTACTGGTCTGCGCGGTGGTCGAGATCCTTGGCGCCCCTGACTTGCTCGGGCGCCATGTAGTAGGCCGTTCCGAGCGTGACGCCGGTCTTGGTGTGTTGACCGGTCCCCAGGGTTCGCGCAATGCCGAAGTCCATCAGCTTGAGGCGGCCGCTTGTGCACACCCAGACGTTGCCGGGTTTGATGTCTCGGTGGACCGTGTAGTCGTGGGCGTAGGCCATGCTCTCGCAGAGTTCGCTCCCGATCGCGGTGACCTCCTCGATCCCGAACGGCTCGGTCTTGTCCTCCATGACTTGCCTCAGGGTTTGACCCTCGAGGAGCTCCATGGTCAGGAACACGCGCTCTCCGTCCTTTTGGACGTCGAATACGTTCACGACTCCTGGGTGACTGAGCCTGGAGCTCAGCCTGCCTTCGGTCAGGAAGCGCTGGAGGGCGGCCTCGTTCTCGGCCAGGCTGGGGAGGAGCACTTTGATCGCGATCTGCTCGGTTCGAACGCGGTCGTAGGCGGCGAACACGGCGCCCATCCCGCCCTCGCCAAGTTGTCCCCGGATTTCGTAGCGATCGCAGAGCACCACGCCAGGCACGAGGGGGCCGGTCGAGGAGACGGGTGCTGGGGGCTGCACCGGCGTCGGCGCGGGCTTCGCTGTCGAGGCCGCGTCCTCGGGTCGCGTCTCTCGCGTGCCGCTGACCGGAGCTGCGGGCGAGCCGAGCTCTGTCGCAGCGGCTCGGGTTCTGTCTGGCGTCCCGACACTCAAACGGCGGAGTAAGTCGGCGAGGGACTCGAGGGTGCTGGGCGGGACCTCGAGGCGGTTTCCCGAGTTGTAGTCGAGGAACTCGGCCTTCTTGACCGTGAGCGCCTCCCCTTTGCCCTTTGAGGTGACTCCGTTGAGGTAGCCGACACAGTCGCGATCAAGGTCGTCTTGGGCGTACATGACGAGGGGGGGCAAGGCGAGCAAGAGCCCGTCACGGATCAAGACCAGGCTTCGGGCGGCGATCGGTGCCTGTTGAGGAGCCAGGCTTCCTGCGAAGGGCACCCGGAGGCTGTTTCCGAGCAAGACGTCGTAGCCTCGGACCACCGCCCCGCTGCGGGGGTCAATGCTGTCGCGCGCCACGGCGAGCGAGGAACCGTCGAGGGGGTCGAGCGACTCGAGGGCCTCGAGCGTCGCGTCGAGCAGGAGCGGGCCGGCCCGCTCGTAGAGGGAGCGCGCGCGCTGCGCTCCGTGCCCGACTTCACGGTTGCGGTAGGCGATCAGCCCGTCGAAGAGATCCAAGACCGAGTGCGTCTTGCGACCCTCCGACTGGCCGTTGAGCTCGGCTGCGAAGCGCAGGAAGGCCTTCGTCTGCGGGAGGCGGAGCCGACGTGTGGCTCGTTCGTTGACGCCGCCGAGGGCGGAGGAGCGGTCCTTTAAGAACGCGGAGAGGTCGCGCAAGACGCCCAACCAGTGTCCCGCAGAGGCGTGCGCGAGCTTCCCGAGGAGGGGGGCGAGCTTTGGGTCTCGCTCGTCTTGGCCGAGGTAATCCGCGACTTGAGCGGCGGCGGCGAGCTTGAGGACCGACTCGAAGAAGAAGTAGGCCGCCTGGTGGCGCGCCTCGGCTGAGTCGGCGTTGACGGCTCGCCTGAGGGTCTGCCCCCAGGGGAGGGGGAGCGAGGCGAGGTCTGGGACCTGGGGGCGCTCGGACATGGACGATACCTCGTCGACGTTGCACTCTAGCAGACCCTTAGGCTGACGAGCCGGGGCCGAAAACAGGGAGGGGGTCTCGCGCTCGGAGCGCGCTCAGGGGACCGAGCGTGATCGCAGGCGATAGCTCCTGACGTAGACAAGCCTAAGAAGAGAGAGCGTCCGTCTCTCCGAGACAGACGCCGGGCGGGGGTAAACCCCGCACCCTACAGATCGATCGCATTCGCCCCCCGATCTCCGAGACAGACGCCGGGCGGGGGTAAACCCCGCACCCTACAGATCGCATTCGCCCCCCGAGTCGACTGAGCGTGCCCCTTCCAAGCGGCTCGCAACACGCAACACGCTTTAGGGCGGAGCACGATTCTGAGGCGACCCCTCAGAATCGAGGCCTCCGGTTTAGAACGCGCAAGGCGCACGCAAGGGCACTCCAGTGCCTCCACGTGCGCCTTTTCCCTTGGGAGGGAGTGTTTGCGCTCAGTCAGACGAGGGCGGCGACTCGACGGGCACGACTTGGTCGGCCACGAGGGTCTCGAAGCCCAGGTCATTGAGGCTCGTCTTGCCCGAGACGGCGATCCGCCGTCCGATCCACTGCTCGAGCGAGCCGGTCGGAGCGTGGACCAGCGTCACGCGGTGGTCACTCCCGTTGAGGTAGTAGATCGGAGTCGTGTCGTCGCCGGGAGGAGTGAACTTCTTGAGCGCTCCAGTTCGTTGCGTGACGCCCTTCTCAGTCTTGTAGGTCCCGTGGCCGTTCCCAAGGAGAGCAGCGCTCAGCGCGGGATACTTCTTGAGCAGGTCCTTTTGAATCGCTGGCGGCAGCGTCTGGAGCGTCGTTCCGTAGAGCATGCTTGGGGGAACCTGCTTGAGGAAGCCCAGAACCTCACTGTGGGGCATGATGCCGTCTTGGAGACCCGTCCTGGCGCTCGGGCGGAGCAGGGTCCGGTTGACGGTGATGTCCGCGGCGTCCACGATCCGAGTCCGGTTTTGGTCGCCAGCCTGAATCAGCCGGAAGTAGACCGCGAGGACGTGGTCGCGGTCGTAGAAGGTCATTCCGCGAATGTAGTCTTCTCGGTCACAGAGCGTGCGCTCCCGGCTGCCGGTGACGTCGATCCGAAGCAAGCGATAGGCGAGGATGTACTCGGGCTGGACGACCTTGTGGCTCGCCTTTTGTGAGCGCTCCTTCGCGAAGCGGTAGTAGGTCTCAGCTTCGGGGAAGAAGATCGGGAACCAGGAATAGATCTCGCTCAGGGCCCGGACGAGCACCTCACGATCGCGCTCGAGGGGGTGCGCGCCGTGCTCTGCGAGCACGTTCACGAAGTTGTCCTCGAGGGTGTAGTTGAGGGTCGCGTCGGACAGGGTGTCGGTGTTCGCCAGGTTGTAGAGGACGACGTCCTTGCCCTTGAGTTGGTCTCCAGCCCGCTCGAGATACTTGCGGCAGGCCTCTTGGGCCAAGGTCCGATAGGTGGTCTCGGCGTCGAAGCGCTCGAGGACCGTCACGTAGAGCTCCTTGCGAGCGATCTTCCCCTTGAGGTCTCGGAAGGTGCCCGTGATCTTGTAGAAGCCAGGCTTCTTATAGGAGTGCCCGAGAGGCAGGTGCTTGATCGCGAGGCTGTCTTGCTTCGGGTCGAGCTTGTAGCTCGCGATCTTAGTCTTGTCCCCCCAGTCGACGCTGACCGAGGCGCAGTGATTGACTTCGAGATTGCAGGCCGTTTGAGTCCCGTCCGCCGTCACGAAGAACTCTTCGTCGGTGAACTGGAACTTCCGGTTGTCGTGGCAGAAGGCGAAGTTCGAGCGGAGGCTCTCGTCGATCACTCGGATCCAGATCACGGCCGAGCCCTTGCCTCCAAAGATCCACCAGCCCGAGAAGGACTTGAGGGTGATCGGATAGATCCCCGGCTTCCGGTAGCGGTGAAAGACCGAGCGCCCGTTCGCCAAGATCTCGTCCTGGCGGTCGTCGGGGGCGGAGATCTCCGAGAATCCGAGCGGCCAGCCATTCTTACCCAGTGAAACTTGGTTTGCGGCAATACTCAGGCCAGCGGTCATGTCCGTGGCCAAGGCCTCTCGGCGACTGATCTCGGGGTCGTAGACCGTCGAGATCTCACTTCCGTCACCGAAGTCCCAGATCAGATCAGCCTTGTCTTTGACCGTCGTCTTGAAGTTGACCCAGTCGTTGACCTTGAACACAGGCATGTCTTGGGCGACCAGGGGGGGCTCTCCCTCCTGGGCGGTGATCTTGGTGTCGATGCTGCTGCAACCGGCGGCGATCAGCGCCAGGGTGCAGAGCGCGAAGCGAGCGTTCTTCATGTAGGCCTCCAGGGGGGCTTTGTGAGTGTCAACTGCGGCGGGGGCTTGGCGCCCGCCCGAGTTAGTCAGGTGAGCGGCTACCAGCCGCTGTTGAGGTTGTGTTCGGTTTGAGTCGCGCTCTTTGACGCCGCCCAGCTCTGCAACGAGGCCAGGAGGTCAGCGAGGGCGTAGGCGTCGTTTTGGGAGAGGAGCTGGAACCGAGCCAACATGTCTCCTTGGCGTGAGTAGACGAGGGCCCAGGCGCCCGCGTAGAGGTCGACCCGTTCGACGTTTAAGTAGCGGATCGATGGGATCGGCGTCGAGTCGGTAAAGGTTGTGTAGGTGAACGAGTCGGGCTTGACGCGCACACTCGCGACCGGCGGCTCGACTGCTTGCCCAAGGACTTTGCGCAGTCGGCGGGAGACCCACTCAAAGCTGTGCTCCTGGACCAGGTTCGCCCGTGGGGTGTATTCCAGCGTGGAGCAGCCCTGTCCAAGAGTGAGGAGCAAGGCCCCACAGAGGACAAGCGCGCCTGAAAGAAGGCTGCGGCGGGTGGGGGCGGTCGACGTGTTCATGGATCGCTGGGCTCTCAAGTGGGGAGTCCTGCCGGGGTGAACAAGGCCCCAAGGGCTCTCGTCCTGACCCGACCATTTGCCAGAAGGGGCGGACCATAGGCCACTACTCTTGTGATTGCCACTACACATTGACCAAGATTTGAGCGGCTACACAACAACCTCTGAGGGGCGCACTTGTGCCCTCGACTCGAGCTCAGAGGGTTGGAATGGAGCGGCCAGCTGCCTCGTCGAACACAGTCGCCCGACGCCTCGCAAGCTCAGAGGTGAGTGAGTCCATCCGTCCCACGCCTACGGGCGACTCCCGGGTTTATGTGTCATATGCGGGTCAGGCATCGCGGTCGAGGGGGTGAATCGTCTCTCATAAGTCTCATGAGGAGGGGGGGGGGCTCTCCGTCACGTGACCGTAATCGATTGCGCTAATAGGGCTTGTGACATTGGTTGCACGAAGGGTGCGGCCGGAGGGTCGGTATGCTTTTCGCAGTAGCGTTGGACGCAGACCATCGGCTGCTGTGAAGGATCTTGGAAATGAGTGTTCTCTCTTCTGATACCGGGCGATTCCTTTCGCTGGCGAAGATCGACGTCAAATGCCGTTGCGGCAAGAAGTACCGCGTCGCAGCTAGCAAGGCTGGCAAACGACTCCGCTGCAAGAAGTGCCGCTCCAAGATCCAAGTCCCCGGCGCAAGCGCGGACGGCGCGATCTCAATGCGCTCTCGCAAAGCGATCCTGGCTGAGTTTGGGATCGACGCGGACTCGGCCGAAGAACGCTACGAGGACGAGAAGAACCGGACCTACAACTGCTCGGTTTGCTCCTGCGAACTCAATGAGGCCCAGCTCAAGACGAGCTACGGCGAGGACGGGCTGATCTGCCCTGGCTGCCGCACGGACGAGGACGAGGGGTCCAAGAGCAAGAGCGACGGTGTCCTCGACGCTTGGAGCAAGGCTGGGACGCCTGAGGCGGCCCGTCGTCAGGCGCTGACGAAAGGGACCTTGATCCTGGTCGGCACGACCTGCCTCCTCCAGTTCTTCATTCCTGTTTGGGGCGCTGGCATGATCGCGGCCACGCTCGCGGTCTTCGCGAGTTCGCATATCTATAAGGCTGCGCTCCAAGGGTAGAGGCCGCTTCAGCGAGACCCTGTTCGAGCCCGCTCCCGAGCGGGCTCGATTCGTCTCTGTCTATTCGTCTCTGCGAGCGGTGTGGTTGACATGGCGGAAGACTCGGACGCCGCGGCTCCTCAGAGCGGATCGACTCCAGCAGAGGAGCCTGCTCAGAATTTGGCGGGTGGGCTGCGAGCGACGGGGCTGCGCGTCTCCGCGATTGCGCTCGTCGGGGTCACTTGGCTGAGCGCGGGGCTGTTCGGTCTCTACATTCTGGCCTACTACGGAGGGACGGCGTCGGACGGCGCTCTTGAGCGCTGGAACGACACTCTCCAAGGCCTCTACGAGGCCAACGCTCCCCTCGCGACCCTAGGCATTGGTAGCCACTTTCTCGGCGGAGGAGTCCTCCTCCTCCTGGGTCCGATTCAGTTGATCCCTTGGGTCCGAGAGCGATCGATCGCTGTCCACCGCTGGCTGGGGCGACTCTTCGTGACCGCTGCCGCGATCGCCGCAGTCGGTGGGCTGACCTTCACCCTCCTGAGCGGCACGATCGGGGGCGCGGTAATGGACGCAGGCTTTGGTCTCTACGGCTCCCTGATGCTTCTGACCGCCGTGCAGACAGTCCGCTACGCGCGCGCCCGCCAGTTCGACGCGCACCGCGCCTGGGGAATCCGCCTGTTCGCGCTCGTCGTCGGCTCGTGGCTCTATCGAATCGAGTACGGCCTCTGGTTCAGTGCGTTCGGTGAGGCGGGGCACACCGACTCGTTCAATGGCGCCTTCGACTACTTCATGGCGTTTGCGTTCTACCTCCCCAACTTGGCTGTGGCGGAGCTCTTCATTCGAGCCCGCCGGCGCGCGGGGCCCCTGACCGAGGTGCTCGCGATCGGGGTCCTGAGCGCGACGACGGCCCTCCTGGTCGTGGGGACTTACTTCTTTACGCGCGAGTTCTGGGGCCCAGAGATCGCGAGGCGCTTTCTTTAAACCGGAGGCCACGATTCTGAGAGGTCGCCCACGGAGGTAGTTTCACGACTCCCCTCCGCTAGGACGGCGACCTCGCTCAGAATCGCGCTCCGCTTTACTAGGAAGAGTTGAGTGTCGAAAGGGGTCTTAGCTGCATCGCAGGGCTTGTCCCCCCGAAATTTCGCCTGAACAGAACCCAAGAATCCCCCGTCTCCGCTCCTGGACGGATGGCCACCCTCGCGTGCACCGGGGGGGTGTTTCGGGTAGTCTCCTCGTCCTAACCCTTGTGTCCGTCCGGAGACGAGGTGTGCGGCGCTGAAGAGGCGCTGAAGGGGGGGAAACGCCATGCGCGCGTATGTCTTCGCGATTCTGGCCACCGGCTGTGTGCTGACGTCCACGGCCTGGGCAGACGACCCGTCGCTCGACGGAAAAGCCACCGGGAGCTTCAAGCGGACACCGCTCGAGCTCGTGATCAAGCAGATTCAAAAGCAGACCGAGACCAACCTCGTGCTCGCGCCAGGCGTCGACCGAGGCGCCAGCGTCAACATGGTCGTTCGCGACGAGAAGCTGAGCGACGTCCTCGACACGCTTGCGAAGCGGCACAAGCTCAGGCGAACCGCCTTCGCGGGAGCCTGGGTCCTGCACGCCAAGGGCGCCAAAATCCCCCAGGCTGCCACCCCCAAGGGCAAGGGCAGCCGCGCGCTGGGCCTCCCGCTGACCGTTGACTACAACGAGGAGCCGGTCTCGGTCGTGATCAAACGCGTTAAGGCTCGGACCAAGCTCGACGTCACGCTCCCCGCCAGCGTCCGCCTCCGGCTGCGCCGAACCGGCACGACGATCAGCCTCCGGCTCTACCGAGTCACCGCCGCTCAGCTCGTCGACCACCTCGCGTTTCAGACGGGCTTGACTTGGAAGCTCGAAGCCGGACGGATCGTGTTCGCCGCCACCAAGACAGCTGCGGCCCCCAAGGGCGCCGGAGAGCTGACTATGGAGACCCAGGGCAACGCTGACGTCGGTCGCCTCGTCGCCCGCCTGAGCTCGAATTCGACAGCGAGCCGCGACGCGGCCGTTCGCGAACTGGTCCTCGTCGGCAAGAGCTGTCTCAGCGCGGTCGCCAAAGTCCTCGATGGCACCGGGAAGAATCGCCCCAAGGACCCCGCCTGCAGCGCGGCCCTCCGCGTGATCGCGGACCTCGGCGAGTCCACCCCCTACCCCTCGGTGCTCAAAGTTTTCGAGGACAAGACCCGCCCGGTTCCCGTCCGAGTCGCCGCCGGTGAGACCCTCGGCGCCATGGGCGCGACCCAAGCCATTGGCGACTTGATCCTAGCCCTCGACGACGGAGTCTCACTGCTCCGCGCCGAGTCGGCCCGTCGAGCCCTCGTCATGATCGGCAAGCCCGCCGTGGCGCCGCTCCTCAAGCGCTATCGTGTCGAAGTCAAGCGAAGGAAGCCCCGCTGGGGGATCGTCTACCGCGGCCTATTCATCATGGGCGAAGTCCCGACCAAAGAGACTACGGCAGAGCTCATGAATGCTCTCAAGACGGTCGGCACCAACTCCCGCGCGAAGTCGATCCGCCACCACGCCGCGATCGGTCTCGGCATGACCAACGACCCCAAGGTCATCCCCTTCCTCGTGACCGCCCTCGAGGACGAGCGCGACTTCTTGATCGTGAAGTACATCACCCGCTCACTGACGTGGCTGACGGACGAGAAGTTCCCCCCCGACGCCGTCGCCTGGCGCGCCTGGTGGGACGGCCCTGGCACGCGAAAGTTCGCCTCGACAGAGACGGCTGAGGAGCTCCTCCAGCGCCTCGCTGGCGGCCCGATCGAGCTCGAGAAGACCGACAAGGGCAGAGCCCGCCTCGACGAGTCGACCGAGGCGCGCCTCAAGCGATTGATCGCTCAACTCGGCCACGCCAACAAGACCAAGGTCCGCTCGGCTGAGAGCGACCTCCAGGCCATGGGCCGCGCTGCGCTCCCTGACCTCCGCAAGGCCGCCGCGCGCGAAGGCGCCGGTGCCAAGCACGCAGCCGCACTCGTTATCCTGATCGAAGGCTCCTCGGAGGAGTAGTAGGCCCGACGGCTCATGACCGATGGCCTCCTCGATTTTGCAGAGCGCGCGATAGAGGCGCTCCATATCCGAGACGACCTGCAGCGGCTGCGACTCCACGCAGCTCGGGTCATCCTCCCCCCACGCGTCCGGCTCCCCACGGGTCCACCCGGTCCTCCCTCGCCCGAGCTTGAGGCGTTCCTCCGCGCCAACGAGCGCCGCCTCGACGTTGGACTCGGCGCGGCCTTGATTGTGTCAGAAGATCAACCCGAGCTCGACCCCGAGTGGGTCGTCGACCAACTCGAGGAGTGGGCCGCCGAAGCCCGCGGTCCCCTCGCGCGAACCGCCGGCGCAACAGAGCGCCTCGCGGCCTTCAACACCTTCTTCTTCGACGTGCTGGACATCGAGGCCGCCCCGACCCGGGGCGCGAGCCGCTACGACGAAGACCGCCTCGCAGACCTCCTCCTGCCCCACGTGATCCGCCGACGACGGGGTCATTGCGTCGGGCTCTCGACGCTCTACCTGGCCCTCGGCTACCGCCTCGGGCTGCCCCTTTACGGAGTGTCGGTCCCCGGTCACTTCTTCGTCCGCTGGGACGGGGACGGCCTCCGCCAGAACATTGAGTTGACCTCGCGAGGAGCGGTCCACGACGACGCCTACTACATAGACCGTTTCAAGATCGGTGCCAATCAAGTCGATCGCGGGATCTACCTCCAGAGCCTGCGGCGACGCGAGGTCTTGGTCGAGGTTCTCAACAACCGGGCCAACTTCTACTGGGACCGAGGCGACGAAGCCCGCGTCCTGCGTGACCTAGACCGCGTCGTCAAGCTCAGCCACAACTTCGCCCAGGCCTACGTTGGGCGAGGCTTCGTGAACCTCCAGCGAGGCGACCTCCACGCGGCTGAGGAGGACCTCCAAGAGGCGCTCCTGATCGACGACGAGAACTCGCGGGCCTGGCTCCTGCTCGGCCAGTCGCTCCTCCGCCGGGGGGCCCCCGGCGCTGAGAACGCCTTGACTCGGGCCACGGAGTTCGACGGCAAGAGCGCCCTCGCGGCGACCTACCTCGGGCTCCTCTATCAGCAGCGCGGGGAACTCGAGCGCGCCCAGGAGTGGCAGAAGAACGCGCTCCAACTCGACCCCCGCTGCCACACCGCCTGGGTCCACCTCGGCCAAGGTGCGCTGGCGGTTCACTCAGTCGACGAAGCACGCAGCGCCTTCCAGCAAGCCCTCAGCCTCCAGCCTGAGAGCCTGCGAGCCCAAGAAGGCCTCGTGGTCTGCGAGCTCGACCCGCACAACGAACTCCCCTGGAGCGCGCTGCGCAGGTTCCGCGCGGTCTGCAAGGAGTACGAGGGCCGGCTTCGCATGTCTCCCAAGGCTCACAGCGTCCGGGCCAGCTACCTGCGCTTCCTAGGCGAGACCGCACGCGAGGTCGACCGCGCCGTGGACCTCGCCAACGAGTTGATCTTGCGCAGCGCCACCGTCGCCAACGTCGAGCTCGCCGCGACCGCGCTCGCCCGGCTCGACCGCGTCGACAGCGCCCTCGGCTACGTGCAGCGCGCGATCCAGGACGCGCGCCAAGCGGAGGGCCCGGACTTGGCGAGGCTCGAGGCCCTCGACCGCCGAATCCGCAGCGCAACGCTCGGCGCCCGCCGAGACGCCGTCTAGCGACAGTGGCTGTCGCGAACCCGGCCCGGCAGCTCTCAACGCGGAGACTCGGAGACTCGCCGAGAGCCGCAGAGGTCGAGAACTAGAGCGAAGGCGCTCAGATTCGGTGGCGAGGCCAAAGCGGTAGCGACGAAGGAAGGGAAGAAGGGAAGAGCGGATTGGAAGCCGGGGAGGCTCCTGAGAGGCCGAGTTGGAGCAGCCTCGGGGGCGGGCGGGGGTAAACCCCGCCCCTACCAAAGCGTGTTGCGAGCCGCTTGAGAGGGGCCACGGTCGGTCGACTCGGGGGGCCGAGTGCGATCTGTAGGGTGCGGGGTTTACCCCCGCCCGACGCTTATCCCAGAGCGACATACGGTCGCCATTCTTGAGCGACAGGCGCTGGATCGGGCCCCTCGTCCAGAGTGCAGACGACTACGACTGGGTCGGGAGGTAGGGCCGGCTGAGGTTCTCGCGCCCCGTGGCGGTGACCAAGACGTCGTCTTCGATCCGGATCCCCCCCGAAGGGACGAGCGAGTCGATCAGGCTCCAGTTGAAGGCCGCCGCCTCGGGGCCCTCGCGAAAGCCGTTTAGGAGCAGGGGAATGAAGTACAGCCCCGGCTCGATCGTGACGACGTGGTCCTCGGCCAGGGGCCGGACCGTCCGCAGCCAGGGGAAGTCCTTGGGCGGGGCGCTGGCGCCTTGATCCGGGCCGAGCTGCTTCCCACCCACGTCGTGGACTTGAATCCCGAGGTGGTGACCCAGCCCGTGCGGGAAGAACGGGAACGCATAGCGACGCTCGAAGGCCTCGTCCGGACTCACCTGAAGCACGCCGAGCACGCAGAGCAGCTCGGTCACGCCCCGAAAGGCTGCCTCGTGGAGGGCCACATAGCTCAGCCCTGGGCGGACTTGGTCGACGAGCGTGTCCTGGAGCCGGATCATGCCCAGCCAGGCTTCATGGAACACGGCGTGGCTGCCTTCGCGAAGGTGGGTCCGCGTGATATCGCTCGCGTAGCCGTTGCAGGTCGCGCCCGCGTCGATCAGGAGGGTGTATCCAGGCTTGGGAGTCTCGCGAGACTTGCTCCCGTAATGGAGCACGGCGGAGTGCTCGTTCCAGGCGATGATGTTCTGGTACGGGACCTCGCGCTCGAGGAGGCCCGTGGCCTCAAGGTAGGAGAGGTGGAGCGCGTGCTCGCTCCGCTGCTCCCGGGCGCCCTGGCGAACGGCGTGGTGCCCGACGCTTGCGCGCCGGCAGGCCTCGCGGAGGCAGGCGGCCTCGTAGGGCGTCTTGAAGCCTCGAGCCCAATCGAGGCGACGAACGAGCGCAGCCGGCTCCCGGTTCGCGGCGGGAATCCCGAGCGCCTCTGCCGCCGACGCGCTGTTGCCGACATAGACCCAGCCGCTGAGATCAGCGACCAGCTCTCGAGCCTGCTTGCGAGCGAGGTGGGGAGTATCGACCGAGTCCACCTCGAGTCCTGCGAACCAGGTCGGCGAAGCGACCGGTGGCTCGTGCCAGAAGTCCTTGGGGTCCACGCGCAACAGACGCGCCTCGCCTTGACGAGGCACGAGCAACAGGTGCTCGGGACCGACCACCGGAGCGAAACGTGTGAAGTGCGCGACCGCGTGGAAGGGGGGGGGCATGTCGTCGGCGTGGTAGTAGGACTCCTCGCCGGCGTGGAACACGACGCCGGCCCAGGGCCCTGCCGAAAGGGCCTCGCGGGTCGCCGCGAGGCTTGTCTCGAGGTGCGCTGCATACAGCGCGGCGTGATCAAGGCTCGACCACTCAGGCGGTGCGCTCATGGCTCTCTCGGTGCCCGCTAGAGCTTGTAGGTCGCAGAGTGGACGTGAAGGTCAGCCCGGTCTGAAGTCGCAGACCCGACTGAGTCGCGCAGTTCGCGCAGCACGCGCCCCGTCTTGGGCAGGCCCTGCTCGGCGTCGATCACGAGGATTGGGACGGAGGGGGTCTTGCCCTTCTTGAGGAAGATCTCGAACTCGAGCCCCTCGGGCGGAGCGTTGAAGCACCAGTGCTTGCGCCAGCGCTGAGCGAGCTGGCCCGCGATCCGGATCGAGCCGACTTGGTCCATGCTGCCGGTGAAGAACAGCCCCAACATTCGCGCCCGGCGCGGCGAGCGAAGCCGGAACCGCACGAGGCGTCCCTCTCCATGGACCTCGATCTTGAGGCCCTCCAAGATCGGGGGTTGAGCCCCGCTCAGAGGTGCTGCCTGAGCTCGGTAAGCGGGGGGGAGTCCGACCCAGGGGGAAGCCACCTCGACGTCGAAGGGGCTCGTGGCCGAAGTCAAGAAGGGAGGGAGCGGGAGCCCGCGACCGCGCGGATAGCTCTCGGTCCGCTCCTCGTAGGGGTCGAACACGGGATAGGTGAACGCCAACCAGGAGGCGTCGATCTGGAGCGGGGCGCCCGTTCCTTCGTCCTCGAAGGACTGATTGAACACGAGGTCGACGCGGCGCGGAACGTCGCCCGAGCGTCCGGGGATCGCGGCCTGGGGATCAGCCTGGCGGGCGGGGTGCTTGGCATAGACCGCAGCCCCGGGAGCGACCGTGCCTGCCAGGAGCGCGAACCCGAGCGCGGTGAACAGGAGCGCCCCCCGACCGCTTCCGCGAAGCGCGAGGAGCGGCAAGAGCGGGACCACCCCCAACAGGGTCAAGGCCGGGAAGATCGCGAGCGCCGGCCAGCGCGCGAGCTCTGGGAGCGGGATCACCTGGAGGCCGAGGGCCTGATACACGAGCACAAACAGCGGGGCCAGCAGGAGCGCTGAGGCCATGAGCGGGAGGAGGCCGGCGAGCGCCGCGACTGCGGGCCGCTCGCGTCCGACGGCCATGGCGACGAGACCCGCCACGCCAGCCACGAGGGCTGGAACGACGAATATGTAGCAGAACCCGACGTAGGGCGAGAGCGAAAGCCCGATCCCGACCGCCGCCTGAGAGGCCCACACCGCGACCCAGGTCCCCCAAAAGCCGCCTCTCCAGGCGAGCTGTGCCGCGAGACAGCCCCCGCTCAAAGCGAGCGCGCTGGCCAACACGATCCAGGGCGCGGGGTCGGCGGGGAACGCGATCTCCGGCCAGCGCCAGGACGCCGCCGCCTGCCCAAACCCGATCACGAGCAGGACGCAGGCCAAGACCCCGAGCCCGCCCCAGGCGAGGCCTCGGAGTGCCCAGTCTCGGTGTCCCTCACGAGTCAGCCCGAAAAACACGATCGCGATCAGGACCAGGGCCAGCGCCGAGAGGTAGACGCTGAACTCGGCCGGCCAGCGGACCACGACCAAGCTCAGGAGGTCGAAGTAGACGAGTTCGCTCGGCTTGCTCGAGGCCTCGCCCGCGTCCGCGAGCGCCTTGACGAGCGGGAGCACGTTCGAGCCGTGGTGCTGCACGCTGCGCGGATCGAGGTGCGCAAGGTCGTCGTAGGACGTGTGGTAGTGCTCGACGCCGCCAATGAACGCGAAGTTGAGCCCAGGGACGCCGCGATCCCGAAACGCGCTCAAGTCGGTGTCGTTGGGGAGCAGCTCGTAGACCGTCGCGAACGAGCTCCCGAGCACGGGCCGCGGCGCGTGCGTCGCGAGCGCCTCGATCAAATGCGTGCTCTTGGGCCCGGTCTGGAACATCAGCGAGGGACCGCGACTCCCGCGAGCCTCGAGGTTGATCACGCAGCCGACCCGCTTGAACCAGGGGTGCGGCTCTTGGAGCGGGACGGAGACCGCCGGCCGCCCGTCGCTCGGGCGGACCTCGCTCCAGACGCCCGTGAACGCGTCCGCCCCGAGCAGCCCGCTCTCCTCTGCGTCGGAGAAGAGGAAGATCACCGATCGCTTGAGCGGGGGCCCGGCCTTGAGCGCGCGCGCGATCTCGAGGAGTGCAGCCACGCCCGAGCCGTCGTCTCCTGCTCCGTCCCCGGCGCCGACGCAGTCGTAATGCGCGGAGAGCAACACAGCCGTGGCCGTCGGGTCGCTCCCCGGCAGCTCCGCGAGCACGTTACTCAGAGTCCCCGAGCAGGCAAAACGACGGCTGACGAGGAACCGCTTCTGAATCTGAGGCTCGTAGCCGAGCTCGCCCAGCGTCTTGACGAGGTAGTCCCGCGCCCGCGCGTTGCCCGGGCTCCCGACCATTCGCGTCCCGCCCGGTCCGATCAAGCCCTTTAAGTAACCCAGGGCCCGCTCGCCGGAGAACTCCGTCTGAGGAGCGTCCTTTCGAACCACCGCCGGCGGCTCGAGTCGCCAGGCCGAGAGGAGCCCGATCCCCGCACAGAGCGCCAAGCCAACCGCGAGCGCGCCCGCACGAGGGGCGAGCGGCACGCCCCGGCGAGCAGGCGTGGGCGAGGAGGGTGGCGAGGAGGGCTTGGGCGCCGATTCGGACATGGGGCGCAGTTTACTGGCTAAGTCGGGCAGAGTCCCCCCGCCGCGGGGCCACTCCTTGCGGCTACTTGGTGAGGGCCTCGTAGACGGAGATGGCTCGGGAGTTCACTGGGTTCTCAGTTTGGAACCGGCCGAGCCACCTCGCTTAGCGGCAAGAACCCCAGCGTTCGATCGTCGTCCCCACTCAAGTGATCGTAAGCCGAGCGCCCGTCGCCAAAGTCGAAGTCAGGGCGCACGAACTCAACGGTGCAGTCTGCCTTGAGCACGTTCCAGCCGTCCTTGTGGTTTCCGTAGTGACCCGGCTGGCTGCTCGTGACCGCCGGATCGTCCTCGACCCGCATGCCACGGTCCGCGCCGAGGAGCTTGGTCGATGCGACGTTTCGGTCGTAGCCCCGCCGCGTGAGGGCGTAGCTCAACTCGGACGTGTCCACGAGCGCTTCGTCCGCGCCAGCGCCGCCGTCCCGACACGGTGGCGTCGTGTCTCGGGCCAGGTCGCCCTTCGCGCCCGAGTTGCCCCCCCACCCCCAGAGGCGCCCGTTGTCGAGGGCGTCGTCGCTGATCGGAACGGCCATGTCGTCGGAGTTGGCGCAGACGAACCCCTCGGGGTCGTCGTGATAGCCGAACCAGAACAGGGTCCGAACCTTGAGCGTTGTGTCCGAGCTGTAGTTGTCCCCGTCTAGGGTCAAGATCGGATTCACGTGCGGCAAGAACCTCTTGTCGTCCCCGTACTGAACCATGGCGAACCCGAGCTGGCGAAGGTTGTTTGAGCACTTCGTCAGGCGGTAATCCGCCCGTGGCGCGTGGAGGGCCGGCCTGGCGAAGGCAGCTAGGATCGCGAGCAAGGCGACCACGATCAGGACGTCGAAGTGTGAGAAGTCGCGCATGAGCCCACTACCCGACCCGAGGGAGCAGGTTCAAAACGATCCGGAATGCAGAAGGGGGAGCCTTGCAGGCTCCCCCCTTTGCGGTGGTCGACACCCAACTCTTCCTAGTAAAGCGGAGCACGATTCTGATCGAGGTCGCCGTCCTGGCGGAGGGGAGTCATGAGACCACCCTCGCGGGCGACCTCTCAGAATCGTGGCCTCCGCTTTAGAGGTTGGCCGGCTGAGCCTGGTCGCTCAAGGGCAAGAAGCCCTGACCCTTCCCCGTTCCGATCATGAAGTCGAAGGGGACCACGCCGCCGAAGTCCGACCCGGAGTCAATGAACTGAACGGTGCAGTCTGCTTTGAGCAGGTTCCAGCCGTCCTTGTGGTTTCCGTAGTGGCCCGGCTCGTTGCCGGTCCCGCTTGGGTCGTCGTCGACCCGCATTCCACGGTCCGCGCCGAGGATCTTGACCGAGCTAATGTTGCGGTTGTAGCCGCGGCGGGTGTAGGCAAAGCTCAGCTCGGAGGTCGCGGCCAGGGTCTCGTCACCGCCCGCGAAGCCGTCGCGCCACGGCGGCGTGGTGTTCCGAGTCACGTCACCCGCACCCCAGCTTCCTCCCCAGCCCCAGAGCCGCATGTTGTCGAGGATGTTGCCGTCGCTGATCGCGACGTGGAGGTCGTCTGAGCTCGGGCAAATGAAGCCCTCGGGGTTGTCGTGGTAGCCATACCAGACCATGGCGCGCACGCTGACGGTCGAGTCTCGGCTGTTGATATCGCCGTCGAGCGTGCGGGTCGGATTGAAGTGCGGCAGGAAGCGCTTGTCGTCGCCGTACTGAATCGCGGCCAGCCCGAGCTGGCGGAGGTTGTTCGCGCACTTGACCTTGTTCGCCTTCTCCTTGGCCTTCAGAAGAGCAGGCATCAGGAGCGAAGCGAGGATTCCAATGATCGCGATCACGACCAAGAGTTCGATCAGGGTGAAGCCGCGTCTGCTGCGAAGAACCATAAGAACACCATTCCTTTTCGGGGCTGGCTCTAGCGCTCGCTAGCAGCCACTTGACCTGGGGCTACCTACCCAGGGCTGTCGAGCGGGTTCACTAAATCCTCAAGCTGTCCTCCGGAATGCAAAAAGGGGAGCGCTTTCGCGCTCCCCCTTCGCAAGACCCCCTCAGCTGAGGCGGTGCTAACTAAGGCCTTTAAACTCCCAGTTGGGACGGTTCAGCCTGGTCACTCAGGGGCAGGAAACCCTGACCCTTGCCGACGCCACTCATGAAGTCGTAAGGAAGGATTCCACCGAAGTCTGAACCCGAGTCAATGAACTCGACGGTGCAGTCCGCGTGGAGCAGGTTCCAGCCGTCCTTGTGGTTCCCGTAGTGACCGGGCTCAGCGACCGTGCCACCACCAGGATCGTCCTCGATCCGCATACCTCGGTCGGCACCAATGATCTTGACCGAGCTGACGTTGCGGTTATAGCCACGCCGGGTATAGGCGAAGCTGAACTCGCCCGTCTGGGCCAAGGTCTCGTCACCACCAGCAAAAGCGTCACGCCAGGGTGGCGTGGTGTTTCGGGCGACGCTACCGGCGCCCCAGTTACCATTCCAGCCCCACAACCGCATGTTGTCGAGGATGTTTCCGTCGCTGATCGCGACGTGAAGATCGTCGGAACTCGGGCAGATGAACCCCTCAGGGTTGTCGTGGTAGCCGTACCAAACCATCGCGCGAGCGGAGACCGTACAGTCTTGACCGCTCATGTCGGCGTCGAGCGTACGAGTCCGGTTGAAGTGCGGCATGAAACGCTTGTCGTCGCCGTACTGAATGGCCGCGAGGCCAATCTGACGGAGGTTGTTAGCGCACTTGGTCTTGTTCGCTTTTTCCTTGGCCTTCATGAGAGCAGGCATAAGGAGGGAAGCGAGAATTCCAATGATGGCAATAACGACCAGCAGTTCGATCAGGGTGAAACCCCGTTTATCACGAAGAATCTTCAAAGAACACCTCTCATTTTGTGCCCGCCAGCAGTCTGGAAATAGCGCTGGGGGGCGATCCACATGTAACTACCCAAGTGGGGGGAGAGATTTCACTGCGTACGTTGGTAAGGCAAAAAAGGTATCCGAAGAAGTCCGTTCCAACCGAGCGCAGCATTTCCTTCCACAGCACTTGAAAGGGGAGACCCTCTCCCCTTGTAAGTAGCGGAATAAGAATGACAGCCAAGATTGCGAATTGCAAGTCCTCAAACGAGGAGCGCCCACTCGCAGAAACGTCTAAAAACTCGACACCGGCGCGCATTCTTGCTGAAAACTGCGACGTCCGCTAGAGTCCAACACGTGAAGCAAGCCGCTCCTCCTTCAGAGCCTGAGACCCTCTACTCCTCGCCGAACCACCGTCGGCCCCGCTCCTGGGGCGCGGTCACCTTCGAGGAGATCGAGGCCTGGCGAGCCGAGCGCAACATCCCTAAGAAGCGGATGGCCGACATGCTCGGCGTCACGAACAGCACCTATCACAACTGGGCGCGGGGGATCGCCGTCGCGACCCCAAACACCCAGGAGCGAATTCGCAGGATCCTCAGCGACCCGCAACCTAGGACTCCGAGATCGAACCGCTCCGACGTGATCAGAGCCACGGGCGAGATCGTCTCGAGCTTCCTCAGCCGCCAGTCAGGCGCGTTCTCAATCGATGACCTAGGGGTCCTCGTGCGCAGAGTCTCCAGGGCACTCGAAGAAGAGTAGCCCCGCGCGTCAGCCAGGCTGGATCCGACCCGGAGCGCTAGAACACGACTCGAGCCTCGAAGATCACGCGGTTATCCTGGTCGAACTGGCCGAAGAAGGTCCCCTCAGGACCAAAAAACACGTCTCCCGCGACCTCGAGCTGAAGGTTGTCGGTCACGTTCCACTTGGCGGCGGGGTGGACGTAGAAGTTCTCCTCACCGTGAAGAATGAGCGCGGCGTTGAACTCGAACGAGATGCTCTCGTTCACCTCGTAGGCCAGCCGGGCCAAGATCGCGCTCTTAAAGACCCGATCGAGGGCGTTCCCGTTGACCTGGGTTCCCTCAGCCTTCTTCGTGACGTATTCGCTCGCGTATTCGAGGACGAGGGTCAAATCGTGCTCCAGGATCAAGTCCACGAACTGATAGTTGATCCCGGCGACGTATTGCAGGTAGTCGTCGCCGAAGGTGCCCTCGGTGAACACGTGGGCGGCCTCGCCGTGCAGTTGAATCCCCCCGAGCACCTCGCCCAACCCTCCCTCGAGGCCGAAGATCCCCAGCGTCGTCGCGAAGTCGATCCCGCCGACGTGAATCCGCTCGTAGACGGGGTCCACGACGAGGGCTTGGATCGGCTGTTGGATCACGACCAGCCGCGCTGAGGGCAGGTCGCTATAGCCGGTGTAGCCGCTCACAGAAATGTCGATCCCGCCGACGTGGCCGACGATCCGGCCCGCCCACTGCACACCAGAGAGTCCCTCCTCGGGGTCCTCCGGGTTCAACACGGGCAGAGCGGAAGTCCGCAGCGCGTCGAACCGGCGATTTCGGAGCGGGAGACGCGAGCGGGTGAAAGTCGGAACCGTCACGAACTCGAGCGAGATGAAGTCGAAGTCGAGGCTGATCGCCGCCGCCATCACGGGGATCCGACGGCTGTCGAAGGCGTCGGAGAAGTCGGTCGGGTTGATGTTGTCCGTTGGGTTGAGGAGGTCGCCCGTGCCCCAAGAGAAGATCTGATAGCCCGCCCGAACCTCGAACCAATCGATGGCGAGCGCTATATAGAAGTCCTTGGTGGTCAAGATTGGCCGCCGTCGATCGTCGTCGTCGATCGAGTCTGGAATCCCAGTCGCATAGACGTCGTCGTCCACTCGGACCTCGAGCTCTGCGACCAACCGAACGCCGCTCCCGCCGACCTCGTTCTGCCAGAGCCAATCTCGATAGGAGAGCTCAGCCCTAAACTCGTGCCGAGTCTTGCGCGCGTCGCTAGCCCCTCCATCAAAGTGCGTCAGGTTCTTGTAGCCGGCCGAGCCGTGCAGGTTCTCGAGAGCCCAGGCCCAGACCTCATCGACGGGGTGCAGGTTCTCACCCTCGTCCCCCTCCTCATAGCCCCCCTCGGCGAAGAGCGCCTCCAGGTCGTCCCCTCCCTCCTCGCTCGATCCGCCAGCACTCGCACTCTCACCCCCGCTCGAGTCTCCGAACAAGTCGGCCTCCCAATCGTCGACGTCGCCTCCGCCGCCGCCCTCGGACTCGTTGAGGGCCTCCGTTCGATCCCGCTCAAGGGCCCTAGCGAGCTCCTGGTCCTCGCTTCGGGTCGAGCCGCTCCCGGCGAGCTCAGGGCGGGGGCTGGACGATGACGAAACTGTTGAGAGCAATTGGGTTAATGAGCGGCACGTCCATGGACGGCATCGACGTGGCGCTGCTTGAAACCGATGGCGAAAACCAGGTGACGCCCGGGCCCTCTGCCGCCACGCCTTATTCATCGGAGCAGCGCACCTTGTTGCGCCAGGCCATTGATGATGCCGCCACCTGGAAAGCCGGTGCTCCCCAACCCGCCAGCGTGAACGAGGCCGAAATATTGGTGACAAAGGCACACGCCGACGCGGTCATCCGGTTTATGGAAGCCAACGGGCTGTCGGCCGCAGACGTCGATCTGATCGGTTTTCACGGGCAGACCGTCCTGCATCAGCCGGAACAGGGGCGGACCGCACAGATTGGTCTCGGGCAGCAGCTGGCCGACCTCACAGGCATTGATGTGGTGAATGACTTCCGCAGTGCTGATGTTGCCGCTGGGGGGGAAGGGGCGCCATTTGCGCCGCTCTACCACAAGGCGCTGGCCGCCTCTTTGGGCGACCCCCTGCCGATCGCGGTGCTGAACCTTGGCGGCGTGGGTAACGTCACATGGTTGGGGCCGGACGACGCCATTCTGGCATTCGACACAGGGCCAGCCAACGGCCTGATTGATGACTGGGTGCATCAGCACGGCGCGGGGCGCATGGATGAGGGGGGTA
>JAESQQ010000027.1 GCA_016765095.1 Planctomycetota bacterium
CCCCTCGCGGGGCGCTCTCTTGGGCGGCTCGCAACACGCTCTGGTAGGGGCGGGGTTTACCCCCGCCCGCCCCCCAGGCCTTGCCGGTCGGCCTCTCTGGAGCCTCCCTGGCGCCTCTCGCGCACTTAACCGTTGCTACGTCAGGCGCTGCAAGACCCGGCCCTGCAAAAACCAGAACAACAACGCAAGTTTCAAACCCCAAGCGGTTTAGCTGCACCCCCAGGTCCAGCACCACCTCTGAGGAATCAGGGCCGACGGCCCGACCCGATCTGAACGGAGTCCCCATGGCGATCGAGACCATGACTTGGCGTCCTGGCGACGCGGGCGAGTTGCCCGGCGCCCTTGACATCATTGACCAGCGTCTCTTGCCCGCAGTCGCAGAGCGTCTTGTCCTGACGACGGTTCAAGGGACGTGGGACGCGATTAAGACGCTCGCAGTGCGCGGCGCGCCTGCGATTGGGTGCGCCTCGGCCTATGGGGTCGTGGTCGGGGCCCAGACCGCCTTTGGCGCGAGCACAGCCGAAGCAGCCGCGGCGGCGCGGGCGGCCGCCGACCACCTCGCGACTTCACGCCCGACGGCGGTCAATCTGTTTTGGGCCCTCGACCGGATGAAGGACACGATCGCTCGCGCGGTCGAGTCTTGCGAAGACGGCGCGGCCCTCTGCGCCGTGCTGTTGGACGAGGCGAAGGCGATACATCAGGCAGACGTCGAGACCTGTCGCCAGATCGGCAAGCACGGCGCGGCGCTCCTGCCCAACCCGGCGCGGGTGCTGACTCACTGCAACGCGGGTGGGCTCGCGACGGCCGGGTACGGGACCGCGCTCGGCTGTTTCTATGCGGCCAAGGAAGCCGGAATGGACATCAGCGTCATGGCTTGTGAGACGCGGCCGCTCCTCCAAGGGGCGCGCCTGACGACCTACGAGCTCCAGCAGGGTGGCGTGCCTGTGACGCTCATGTCCGACGGAATGGCGGCCTTCGCGATGCAAAACGGAAAGCTCGACGCGGTGATCGTGGGCGCGGATCGGATCGCACGAAACGGCGACGCCGCCAACAAGATCGGGACCTACAGCCACGCGGTGAACGCCAAGCACCACGGGATCCCCTTCTACGTCGCGGCCCCCAAGTCGACCTTCGACCTGAGCCTCGCCTCGGGCCAGGAGATCCCGATCGAGGAGCGCGCGCGCGAGGAGCTGAGCGAGTTCAACGGCCGCCAGATCGCCCCCGAAGGCGTCCCGACTTGGAACCCGGCCTTCGACGTGACGCCGGCGGCGTTGATCGCGGGGATCATCACAGAGTTCGGCGTGATCCAGCCCGTGACGGAAGCGAACGTGCTCGCGGTTCTGGGCGAGGCGTAGCCGCGAGAGGCTTCTCAGAGGTTGATAGGCCGCAAAGAGGGCGTCTGTCTCTTCCGGCCAGACCGCGGGCGGGGGTAAACCCCGCACCCTACAGATCGGAATCAGGCCCCTCGCAGAGCGCTCTTTGGGAGGCTCGCAACACGCTTTGGTAGGGGCGGGGTTTACCCCCGCCCGGCCCGCAGATATTGCTACTTGGCTTTGCCGAACACCTCGTCGAGGACGGGACCGCCCTTCGCTTCGAGGAACTGGTCGTCGACTTGGCGTGGCGTCTTGAGCGGCGTGTCGATCCAGGTCGACTCCTTGGTGTAGCCCTTGACGCGGGCGGCTTTCGCCTCACAGATCACGCCCTTGGCAAAGCCCGAGACGACGAGCTCGCCTCGGGCGAGCACGATCGAGTTCTTGAGGTGGCCCCCGACCTTGATCTTCCCGCTCACGATCAGGAGCACGTCCTTGACGAAGCCGCTGATCTCGAGGTCACCCTCGACGATCACGATCGAGTCCTTGAGGTTCGATCCGAGGCGGACGTCGCCCGTTGAGATCACGAGCACGTCTTTCAGGCTGCCCCTGGTCAGGAGACCCCGACTCAGGATTCGTCGCTCGTCGAACCAGCCTCGCTCGGTCAGCTTGGCTCGGCCACCGACCTGCTGGAGGGGGTGGAGGACGAGCGAGGACAGGAGTCGCTGGATCGCCTTGGCGGGGATCGGGAGCGTCGCGCCCAGGTCTTGGAGGCGCTTGACGGCCCGCTCGATTCCGGTTGACGTCGTCTTCCAGCCCGCAGGGTTCCAGCTCTTGACCAGCTCTCGCACCGTGACTAGGCCGGCCCCCGTCTTGGTGCCCGAGGCCGTGCTCTTGGGAGTCACGACGGTCTTCTCGCGGAGCGGCTCGGTGCGCTTCGCCTTGCCGGCGGTGGCGCCCGAGAAGCTGACCAAGCGAAGCTCGCGGCGAACCCCGACGGCGCCCGCGCTTACGACTTGCTCCACGACCTTGACCACGCCGAGGTCCTTGGCGAACCAGACCTCCGATTTGATCCGGACGCTCGCGACTTCGACCGTCGAGGAGACCGAAGTCGCGCTGACTTCTCCGTAGGGGAGCCGCAGCGAGGAGGGCTTGCTGACTCGGTGCTGTTGGAGCTCGATCGTGTCGCCTCCGACGCGCATTTTGAGGGTGGCCGACTTGGCTCCGCTGGGGGTCGAGAGGTCGCCAGGCAAGATCCGGGCCGCTCGCTGGGAGCTAGCGAGGATCTCGATTCGGGTCCCTTTGGCCCGCACCCGGACTCGCAGCTTGTCGTCTCCGCTCCACTGGAGGACCCAGCCTTCGTCGCTCTTGCGACACACGCAAGTCGCCTTGCTCAAGCGTGTGATTCCCGTCCCAGCCACCCCTGTCGTCTCGGTGACCTCGTAGGTCCAGGTGTTGCCGTCAGCGAGTGGAAGCCAGACGCTCTCTTGGGCCGTCGCTGCTGGGGCGAGGAGGAGCAGGGAGACGGCTCCCAACAAGGCGGATCGGATCATGGGAGCTCCGTTCGTTAGATAGGACGAGGGGGGATCGAGCCGGCCTCGGTCTCGATCCGAGTCTCTTTCCCCGTCTCGGGGTCACAGACGACATGAGTGCGCTCGACGGGCGGAGTCGGGGGTTCGAGGCTCCCACCGCGAAGCCAAGTCACGAAGTTCTCAGCGCTCGAGAGGTCCGTCTGATACTCGTCCTGGATCAGCTCCAAGGCCTCGGCCGTGGGGTTGTCCGTCGCGAGGACCTTGTGGCGCGCGCTCACGACTCGCCGGAGCTCGGAGACGGGCCGGTGTCGGCGGCGTGGCTTGGGGCGTTGTGGCTCGTCGTTCTCGTTCACGAAGGGAGTGTCTCATCCGAGGGGAGCGAGCACGCTCCGCTGGGGTCAGCGAACCCGAAGAGAGGGAGAGCGTGAAGGTCGGTGGCATAAGAGCAGGCGGCGTCTGAGGATCTCAGCGGTCGCCCTGGTGTGTCTCCGAGTAGCCTTCGGTCGGGGTAGCTCCCCTGTCACGCGAGCGTGCCCGGCGTTCCGAACGTGCCCCCCGAGAAGGTCTCGACCCGACCAGGCTATCGATCCAGCCAGGGCTATCGACTCGATCGATCTGAAGGGGGAGCGTTCGTTTCGCCACCCAAGTCGCGTGGGCAAATCTTGCCCACCGCGTCCTCCGTTCGAGACGCACTTGGCACGCAAGGCTCCAAGTCTTGCTCTGACGACTGGGACCTCGCCTTGCCTAGAGCGAGGTGAGGTCTTCATGACGGTCGCTCGCCGCTTCCTACCCGATCAACGGCACTCCATTACCCGCCGCTGCGCGAGGCGCTGCTTCTTCCTCAAGCCGACGCCCTTCGTCGTCCAGACCCTCCTCTACTGCCTCGGGGTCGCCCTCAAGGACAACCCCTTGATCGCCCTCCACGGCTTCCTCGCCGAAGCCAACCACATACACGTCGTCGTGCACGACCTGTCCGGCCCCGACGACGTCTCCCAGCTCTCCTCCTTCATGCGGCGCTTCGACAGCCTGGTGGCGCGCGCGCTGAACACGTACTACGGTCGCGGCGAGAATTTCTGGGCTCCGGGCTCCTACGACAACTGCGAGATCTGGAACCAGGCCTCTCTCGAGAGCCAGCTCCTCTACCTCTGGCTAAACCCGGTACGCGACGGGCTTGTCCCTCGCCCTGAGTCTTGGCCTGGAGCCAAGTTCCTCCCCGAAGACTTCGGCACCCAAGTCGTGATCGAGAAGCCCGAGGGAGCCTTTTTTGGCGGTCGCGGGCGCGAGAAGCGGGCTCCGACCGACCCCTTCGCCCTCGAGCACTGGACGGCTGAGCTGGCTCGCGAGGAGGAGCGAGCGCTCGAGCAGGGGCGTGAGCGCGATCTGGAGCGCAAGCTCAAGGGGAAGGGCCTCAGCACAAAGCGTCGCCGCGCGCTCGAGCGCCAGCGCCGCAACCGGGTCCGGGGCAAGCAGAAGGCCCGCCTTCCCAGCCCTCGCTCGGGGCCCTCGGCCCTCCCCGACGAGGTCACGATCGAGATCGTGCGCCCAGAGGGCTACGAGGGCTGGTCGATCGAGCGGGTCCGAGCGCACTTTAGGGCGCTGCTCGAGGCAGAGATCGAGCTCGTGCACGAGGAACGCCGCGAGCAGGGCAAGACCCACTACATGGGCGTCGAGGCCGTGCTGGCGCAAGACGCACGAGACAGCGCGGGCTCGACCTGGCCGACCTTCGCTCGAAACCCACGGATCGCATGCAAGGGGGATCGCGTGGCGAGGTTCGCGATCCTCGAAGAGCTGGTCGCCTGGAGGATCCGTTATCGCCTGGCCTGGGTGGCTAGGAAGGCGGGCGACCTCGAAGTCGCGTTCCCTCTGGGGACTTTCCTCCTCCGCCGAGACCACCAGGTCCAGATCCGCGGCGCGACCGACCCCCCGCGCGCCGCCGCCTGAGTCGGCCGAGCGCTCCCCCCTCCACAAGCTCTGCGAACAGAACCTCGGCGCCACCGCTCGGCGCCGGGGCCGGAGGTCTGTACGGCTAGTCGGCGGGCCTGCGTCTCAGCAGGCTTCGGCTGCCTGTCTTCCCCTCTTCGTCAGGCGCTGATCGTCGCGCGGCTAGATAGCCTTCGGTCGGGTAGTACTCCGCCTGAGTCGGCCGACCGTAGTTCCCCCCGCGGCCTTCGGTCGGGTAGTTCCCGTAGTTCCCCCCGCGGCTGCTGCCTGTCTTCCCGTCTTCGTCAGGCGCTGATCGCCGCGCGGCTAGATAGCCTTCGGTCGGGTAGTTCGGGTAGTTCCCCCGGAGGTCTGGCGACGTGCCCGCCGCATTAGGCTTGAGATCTGGAAGGCGACTCTACCGTGAGCGGGCCGACTCCGAGATGGCTTAGCAATAGCGTCAACACCAGTACGGAGGCGATGAATTCACTAGGACCCACCACCCCTACGCCAGGAACTGTCACCGCCGGAAGGTCGGGGCGCTGGACTAGCCCCTGGGCGGCGTGAATGAATGGGAGAGTGAGGGCTATGGCTCCCACGGCGACCTGTGCCCACCGAACGGCTCGCCCGGTTGGGACTGGTATCACCATGAGACAGAGAAAGACTGCTGCGCTTAGCGTCGCAGAGAGCAAGCACTGTTCGGTCAAGATTCGGAACCGAGTTGAGTAGACGAAGTACGGAGGGGGGTTGGGCGCGACGAGCACAATGTCGTCCGCGTCGCCAGACACTCCGTTGGGCCCAAGGGAAAACGTGATAGCACCGAAGGGAACCTCCTTGGAACCGTAGGGGCGACCCCATGCGTCTCGCTCAAGACCTCCAGGCGCGTGATAGAAATGCCGCTCTGCTTGACATATAGGATCACGGCTGTTGAAGCGCATGAGAATGAGCCAGATTAGGCCAACAAGGAGTGTTACGGAGATTCTCAACAGCAGACCCTTGGAGGCCGATCGCCGGTGTCCAACCGGTTCAGTGGCGCTTGAGCTAAGTTGCAAGGAGTATCTCCCTGTGTGTCTGGTGCAGGGCTCTCGGAGGGATCCTAGCGGATTCTCGCCCGCGATTCCATAGATAGACACCGCAGCTTAACTGCCAGCCGCCTCGCGACTGGCGGGCGACCTCACACCACACTGCGGAGGAGCCGCAGCGCAGTTGTCTGCAGAAGCCAGCACTACGGGCCGGCACCTCCCACAGCGCGCTAGGGGAAAAGTGTCGTGTTCGCATTGGGGAACATCTTCATGTAGTCAGGGGAGGGGCGCGCCAAGGGTCCGCGGATTACCATCCCCCGTCTTAGAGCCGGTGCTCCAATCCAGTGATTCCTGTCCTTCCCTGGCCACCCAGAGTACCCCCAGCTAACGCACCCCAGAATGGCCCCCGACATCGCCTTCCTGACTGCGCCGAATGCAGATCGAGAGGGGCTCGTGCATACCATGCACGTTTCGAAGGTTTGCCGGGCCACTTTCATTTGGGGGTGCGGCATGACGCCACCTACATGTGCAGTTAGTAGTGCGCTAGCTCTACCAGGCTTCCATGGCACTTGGTCGGGGTAAGAGGGAGGGATAACTCCGTTTTTGACTCCTATGGCCTTGAGTCCACTAGGATTATCCACTTCCCAAACGCCGCTTCTGATAGCGTGCTTCTTCCCGTCCGCCTCCCTGTAAAGCCATCCTACCGCCCAAGGCCACGAAGACTTGCGTATCTGGACGAACACGATCCTTGAGCAGCAGGCCTTGATGGGTGCCGTAGGGACATAACTCATCAGCCCTAACATGGGGACCCTTGGCAGAATGAAAGTCGATAGCGCGCCACGTCCCTTGAACTTTAGGATCGCTAACGAGCTACAGTTCTGCGGCAACTTCCTCCCACCTGGCGGACCTGAACCATCTGGTATATCACCTGGCGGACCTGAATCTTGGCAGTCAAAGAAACTGCCCCCTCCCCCCCGCGTCGTTGTGCGCCCGGTGCACGGTTCCCATAGGATGGCGTTGCTAAAGAGGAACTCGCCGAGCGTCTCCTCGTCGTTCCTCATTCCCATCCACCCAAACAGCTGAACTCCGAAACCGGCACCCGCTCGCTCGACTTGGTCACCCGTTGCCGAGTAGTCGAAGTCCTGGACGGGAGCGGCACTCGTCGCGAGGGTCGTCTTCATGACGCTTCCCCACAGGTTCTCATGCACGAACAAGTCCAGCCCAGGAAGGTCGGCGTTGACCGTCCTCAGCAACGCGCCCCCTCCTCGCACATACTGTCGCTGGGCCAGATTTGGACCTACGTCCTCTTGGACGACGCTCCCGCCCGCATAGAAGTACTGCACAGCAGTGGGGGTCGCAGGGGGCGTGACCGTAAAATCTCGGCCCAACCGTCGTCCTCCGGCGTCATAGAAGTAGCGCCCAAGCACGTTCCCGGCGCTGTCCATGACCGCAGCGACACGATTCAGCGCGTCGTACCCGAAGACGCGCCTGTTGGGGGGGTCGGCTGCGAGCGAGTCGGTGTCCGTCAGGTTTCCGTTGTCGTCGTAGGTCCGAGCCTTGGTCGGCCCAGCTCCCTTCGAGAGCGTCCTGTATTCGTTCATTTCGTCAGGGGCGAGCTGCTGAGACGGGAGCGGACCCGGCCCCGCCGCGACTCCCTTCCAGTTGCTCGCGCCGTCAAGGGTCCATGCCCGTGGATCCTGCGAAAGTCCTGCCAGGACGCCGGCGAAGGGGTTGCCCGAGAAGTTGTTCGTCAGGGCCAGTCCAGCCGGCGCGCCGCGGAACTCAGCGATCCGGCGGTTCGCCGAGTCGAAGTGGTAGACGTCAATGTCGGGCGTGAGCAGGGCGGGGTCGTTGCGGGTCTCGGAGAGCACGTTCCCGTTGCGATCGTAGGTGTAGTCGATCTCCTCGATCAGACCCGGACTCGGGAACCCGGTCCGAGCGTGGCGGAGCTTCGTGACCCGTCGGAGCGCGTCGTAGCTGACGGCCTTCTCCATGGATCGGCCAGCGACTCCAGGGTTGTAGCGTCGCGTGGTGACACGAGAGGGCCCCTCGTAGTCGTAGCCCGCCAAGGTTGCGCCAGCGTCGCTGACCTGCTCCAGGCGATTCAGAGTCCGCGTATTGGAGGCGTCTAGGTAGCTGTAGCTCACGACGCGTCGCTGGCCCGGCGTCCCTCCCGCCTGCCCGGGATAGGTGACCGAAGTCATGTTGTTGTTCTCGTCGTAGGCATAGCCCACGATCCCCGTTGCCCCTGCAACGCCTGACAGGCTCTGCGTTTCCTGGATCTCGCGGCTCAGCGAATCATACTTACAGGTGACCGTTGCGAGGCGGTCACCGACTCCCCCGCCGTTGTCGTCGGTCGTCAGCGTCTCTCGCGAGAGCCCGTCAAACTGGAAGGTCTGGGCCGTGGTCCCGATCGCTCCCCCCGCGCGCACGATCCCCAACCCGGTCACCCGGCCGAGGTCGTCGAAGGTCCGGGTCTGAACGCTGTCGTTCTCGTCCTGGTAGGTGATCTGCTGGCTCTCCCGGTTGTAGGCCATGAGCTTGAATTGTCCGTCCGCGTTCTCTTGGGTCAGGCGACGGTTGTGGGTGTCGTAGGTGAACCTCGTCGTGCTGGGGTTGGGTCCTGGGGGCGGAATCAGCGAGGTGTCGAGGTCATCGGTGACCGAGAGGAGTCGCGAGTTGGCGTCGTACTTCCGCGTCGTCGTGATCAACCCGTCCGAGTTGCTGGGGTTGCTCTGGTCGAGCGCGGCGGCGCCGCCGTTCTTGTTCGCGTTCAGCTCGATCTGCGTCGCCACGACCCGACCCAAGCCGTCGTGATAGGCCACCGAGGCGTTCCCCGTGGCGTTGATCATGACGCTCAGCGGCCCGCCGCGATCGAGAGCCAAGAGCACGGTCCCGCTGGAGTTACTGTCCGTGGTCCGGATCGTGTTGCCCCGGCTGTCGAACTCGCTGCGCGTCGCGTTGGCGGCGTTGCTGGCGAAGTGATTGCTCACGGTCAAGTCGAGCCGCCCGGCCGCGTCGTAGAAGCTGTCCGAGTAGAAGGTGCGGCTGGCCCCCGTGTCCACGTTTCGTTCGATCTCGGTCGTTTGAACGAGCTGGTCGGCGTCGTTGTAGCGATAGGTGACCGTGCTCGGGATCAGCAGCCCGGCGTTCCCTTGGAGCGGGTTGGTCTCGCGCTGGACCACGCGGTCCCTCCCGTCGTAGACCATGGTTTGGGAGGACTCGCGGCCCGGTGCCGAGTTGTGCCAGGGCTGGGTCTGGAACACGACTCGGCTATCGGCGTCGAAGAGCGTGGTGCTCGTGAAGGGGGTTGACGCGCCGGGTGCTGTGGGCGTCAGGGGCAGCGTGAAGGTCGGGGCGACTTGGAAGTGGTCGACCTCGGAGCGATAGACGCGACCGAGCTCGTCGAAGAAGCTGCGGGCGCTCGCCAAGAGACGATCGTTGCCCGCGAGCTTGCCGCGGTCGTTGTTGTCCCTCGGCCCCACGCTCTTGGAGCCGATTCCGTTCGAGTCGGGGTCGTAGAACTGGAAGGAGCGGTAGTCCATGGCGTCGACGGTCTCGACGACCCTGTCGAATCCGTCCAGGACGGAGAAGGTCGGATCCCCTGCGGGGCTGTTCGTTGTCGGATCCGCCGTCGCGACGTGAGGGGCATAAACTGGGCCGTTATCGACGGGGTCGATCGACTGGACGACGTTGCCGTTGTCGTCCACGAACACACGTGAGCTTGACGTTGCGTTGAGGGTCAGGTCGTTGCCCGGCGGCGTCTGGGGGGTGTTCGACACTCCAAGAGCTGCCAGGACAGCGAGCGGGAGATCGTCGTTCGCCGCAGAGATCTGCACGAACTGGGCGTCTATTCCCCCTTGCGTAGACTTCCAGGGGAGGTCTCGCTCGTCGAAGATCGAGGACGAGACCGAGTTCACCTGTGACGCTTCCAATGGGGTGGCGGGGCTCAGGGTCGAAACTGATTGGGTGATCGGGCTCAGCGCCAAGACCTGGTTCTGGTTGCGGTCGTAGCGGAATCGAGTTGTGATCGTGGCGTCGTCTGCGCCACTCACAGAGACTGCCGGGGCCTTCCCGAGCTGCCGGGTCTCTCCGGCCTCATGGACTTCTTGAGTCTGGCTGAGGAGGTTGTCGAGGAGGTCGTAGGTCAGGTTCGAGGTGAACCAGCGGTTGGTGGGGTGGGGGAAGTGGCTCGCCCCGTCCTGGAGGACGTTCTCGACCTGGGTCTGGAGCACGTTGTCGTTGGCGTCGAAGACCGTGATCCTCCGGTAGTTCAAGACAGGCAGCGACCTTGGCTCCTCTGGATTCAAGCTCGAAGTGTCCGCCGCCGCGGTCACCAGCTCGGTCTGGTTGAGCTCATTGACCACCAGGGTCGAGCGAATTCCACGGGCGTCGACGATCGCGATAGCGTTCATATATAGCTGAGCCAGTTTAATTCTGTTAAGCAGACCGGTATCTTTAGTATTTCGGTGATGCATATATTTGTTTGCGAGCA
>JAESQQ010000028.1 GCA_016765095.1 Planctomycetota bacterium
CGCGGGCGGGGGTAAACCCCGCCCCGACATCCACCTGTACCGGTATCTCCGGGTCCAGCCACTAGGCTTTCGGGGCCCGCTCGGGGTTATCTTTCGAGCGCTCCCGCAGGGTTTCGGCGATCCGCTCGTCAGCCTCTGCTTCCTGGGGCTTTCCCAGGTCTCCCCAGGCCTCGGCGCGGTTCTCCCAATAGATCGGTTCGTCGGGATCCTGCTCGATCGCCTTGGAGTAGTCGGCGATCGCGCCGGGCAGATCGTCGACGTTGAATTTCGCGACCCCTCGGCTCGAGTAGGCCGAAGCGAAGGTCCCCTCAGAGAGGCGAATCGCGAGGGTCAGGTCGGCGATCGCCGCTGGGGTCTCGCCGTGGCGCTCGTGGATCTGGCCCCGGGAGAGCAAGTGGCGCGGCTCGCTGGGGTCGCACCGGATCGCCTCGCTGAATGCCTCGACTGCGTGGTCGTATCGATCGAGGGCTTCGAGGGCGTCTCCCCGGGCGGAGTGCGCTTCGGCGCACTCGGGATCGACCCGGATCGCGACTTCGAAGCCCTCGAGCGCGCGCTCGGCTTCGTCTGCTTGGAGGTCAATCCGGCCCAAGTCGAGCAGCGCTTGAACGTGATTCGGGTCGAGGCGGAGCGCCTGCTCTTGATCTTCCCGGGCGCGGACCCAGTCCTGGGACGGGAAGTCAGGGTCCGCGTGGGCTCGCCCCCGGTTGTGGTGGTAGATCGCCCGAGTTGGATCGAGAGCGATCGCGCGATCGAAGTCGTCGAGGGCGCCCCGAATGTCGCCCAGCGGCCAGTAGGCGAGTCCGCGGTTGTTGTGAATCGTGGCGCAGTAGGCGTCTCCCTCCGCGAGCCGCAGGGCCGAGGTGTGGTCAGCCAGGGCCTGCTCATAGCGTTCGAGCTCCCAGCACACGATTCCGCGTGCGTCGTAGGCGGGGCCGGCTTCCGGCTCGAGCTCGAGCGCCCGATTCAGCGAGCCGAGCGCGCCGAAGGAGTCGCCCGAGAGAGTTCGTGTTCGGCCCAGCGCGTAGTGCAGCTCGGGGTCGTCGGGAGCGAGCTCTAGGGCACGCCCGAGGTCGTCGAGGGGCTCCGCTAGCTTGCCGAGCTCCACCCACAGATCAGCTCGTCGAGTCAGGAACAGGGTCGAGAGTGGGTCCAGCTCAATCGCTCGGCTGAGGTCGTCGATCGCCTCGGAGACCCGATCGCAAACGGCCAGGGTCGAAGCGCGGTTCATGAGGTGCAGGGGCTCGGTCGGGTCGAGCCGAATCGCCTCTGCGTAGTCACTCAGCGCCTCCTCGTGGCGCCCAAGGTCTGAAAGCGCATTGGCTCGCCCCTCCCAGGCAAAGGAGGCGCCCGGGTTGAGCCCAAGCGCTGCGTCGAAGTCCGCGTGGGCTCCCTCGAGGTCGCCGTTCATGGCCCTCGCGGCGCCACGATTCCCGTAAGCCTCAAACGCGGCGGGATCGAGCGCTATGCACGCCGAAAAGCAATCGATCGCGCCCTCGAACTCGGCCTCCTCGAGGAGTTCGAGCCCCCGGCCGAATGAGTCGTCGTAATCAGCGGAGGACACGTGGGGTCTCGCTCTACTGAAGGAAGAGAAACGGGAGGCCAGCGGCGGGAATGCCGAAGCAAGGCACAGCTGCGGCCCAGAAGGGCGCACCACGGTACGCGCTCGCGGCCTTGCTCCCATAGAGCGTCGCGACCGCAGGGAAAGCCATGACGGGGTGCCCCGCTCCGGACCCCATCGTCATCCAAAGAACGAAGCCCATGCCTCCCCACCCAAGAATGCTCAGAACTATGGCACCGATCATTCGGAGTCTGGCGCGGCCCGGGCTGCCGTAGCTCTCCTGACACAGGCGACACATCCCACACGCGCGCGTGGTGAGATCACCACAGACGGTGCAAGGATCGGGCCGAATCTCTTCTGACCTGACATGGATCGAGGGAACGCGAATCTCCTCCTTGCAACCGCCGCAGCGACCGCGGCGTCCGGCGAATCGCGCCGGGATGATGTTCTCCTTTCCGCAGACGCACTTGAAAGTGATCTCCTCGCTCACTTCTGGCCTCCAGAGGCGACAGAGTCAGTTGGTCTAGCGATCACCAGGGATCCCCTGGTACGCGACGCTCTGCTGGCTGAGGGTAGCGCGTAGGGTTCTGAGGAGGTGATCACAGGCGTCTCTCCGCCTCTCCCTCCCGAACCCGCCGGCCATAAGCCACTGCCGAAACAGGACTTAGGCCAAGCCGCCGGGCCCCCCGTAACGCCCCGTCCTCGACCGCGAACACACGGGTAAGAACGGAGCTCTCTCTCCATGAGCCTCAACCGCTGCTTGATTCCCCTCCTGGTCCTCGGGGCGATTCCCTTCGCTTCGGCCCAGCCCCTCCCGCTCCCCCAGCCCACCCAGGCCAAGGCTCAGCCAGACCCCTGGGACCCCAGACTGGGCGGCCGACTGCGCGTCGCAGCCGACCGGCGGATCCGAGACCCCCTCGGGCGCCACGTCCTGCTTCGCGGCGTGAACGCCGGCAAGAAGAGCGGCGACCTCCTCCCTCCCCACTCGGCGGAGGACGTGGCCTCGCTCGTCAAGGCGACTGGGATCAACTTCGTCCGGCTCTACGTCTCCTGGCGTGGGATCGAGCCCACGCCTGGGGTCTACGACGCGACTTACCTGAACGGGATCGCGACCCAGGTCAAGCGCTGGAACGCCCAGCGCGTCTATGTCCTGATCGACATGCACCAAGATCTCTGGGGAGGCTCGTTCATGTCCCATGGGGCCCCCAACTGGGCGACCCTAGGCGGGGCGTCGACGGTCAAGGCCCCGACCGGGCCCTGGCAGCTTCGCTACGCAGATCCGGCCGTTTGGCGGAGCTTCGAAGCGCTCTGGAGCAACCGACCGGTCCCGGCGACCGGCAAGGGCCTCCAAGATCACCTGGCAGGCGCCTGGGTAGCCCTCGCGCGTCGCCTCCGAGGTCGCCCGGGAGTCGTCGGCTACGACCTCCTCAACGAGCCCTTCTTCGGCGCCGAGGTCCCGCGTGAGTTGGGGGGGATCCTGCGCAAAGCCCTCCGACCCGCGGCCAAGGTCGGCCTGCGGGCCACGGCTCGTGCCAGCTTGCGGGGGCTCGTTCACCACCTCGCACCTAGCCCAGGGCGCTTGCCCGTCGTGAACCCCTTTCGCCTCAAGGACTCGATTCGCGAGGCCAAGAAGGGGTTCAAGGTGGGCCTCGACAAGGCGAGCCGTGACCCGAAGCTCTTCCGCGAGAGCCTCGCGGCCATAGGCCCGGCCAACACGCGCTTCGCAGCCCGCCTCTCGCGCTTCTACACCCGCGTCGGGGGAGCGGTCCAAGCCGTCGACCCGAGAGGGCTAATGTTCGTCGAGCCCATGGCCCTGACCGGGATCGGCGTCCCGAGTCGCATGCCCCGCCCCCGCCTCCGCAATCTGGTCTACGCGCCGCACCTCTACGACGCCTTCGTGGACTCGGGCCAACCCTGGGACGGCCAACCACAGCGAGTCCAAGACGCCCTCCATGCCCATCGCCAGGAAGCCAAGCGGCTCGGTGCTCCACTGGTCCTAGGCGAGTGGGGGAACGCCCACCGTCAGGCGGGCCTCGACGGCTTCCTGACCGATATGGCCGCGATCGTGAACCGGGCTGGAGTCGGCGCCGCCTATTGGGATCATGAGCCTGGCGACGAAGCCAACAAGAGCCTCTCGATCGCGCTCGGGCCCTACCCCCGGCGCGTGGCCGGCATTCTGAGGACCTTCACGGCCCGCCCCGGGCACTTCGTCACGATCTACGCTCCCCAGCCCTCGGCGGGACCGACGGTCCTGGTCGTCCCTAAGGGCGCCTTCCCGCAGGGAGTCAGAGTCTCGACCCCGACCCGGATCCACGCCTCCTGGCGCTACGACGCCGAGCGCCAACTCCTCCTGTTGCGTTGCCCGCCCGGCTCGAAGGGGGTCATGATCGTGGTCGTGACGCCCGCCAAGCCTGGCGCTCCGACCTCGGGGATCACCTCACGCGAGCTCCGCTAGCCGCACTCGTCACCGCGGATCCATAGGCGAGACCAACGGCCACGCCGACGCCGGTTTGCTCACGCTTGAGCCTCCCCCAGGTCGCCGTGGCCCAGTGCCCAGGGATTGAGGTGGTCGGCGAGGGCTCTCTGAAGGTCGCGAGCAATCTCCTCTGGCAGCGAACCTTCTCCTGCGTCATGGAGGGTGCTCATGAGAGCGAAGTAGGAGGCGCCCTCGAGCGCTGCCAGAGCGCGTTCCGCTGCTGAGCGCTTCCACCGATCGCGGACGAAATCAGGGGCGGCAGGGTGGCTCGCGAGGTTCTCGGAATCAGCGGTGACGGCGAGTTCAGCGCACACGGCTTGAGCGGCCTGCCAACTCACGTACATCGTTTCCCTTAGCCGCCGCCCGAATCCGTTCTCGTCAATCTGCTTCTCGAACATGTCCAGGTCAGCCGTCCACTCCTCGGCTGTGGCAAGTTGCTCAGGCGTGGGATTCAGGGTCGCCCTGCGAGCAACGAGGTAGGCGCGGATCGGATACTCGACCGAGGGTCCCCACCACGCGCTCAGTGCTTCGAGTTCGCTTGGCTCGGCCTCGTCCTCGTCCTCGACCCAGGGAGGTGACCCGAGAGGGCCAGGACTGACTTCGCTCGCCCGACGTCCTGTGATCCTCTCCCAGGTGGGGATCGTGTACCAAGCACAGATCGCGAGGGTGGCGCGAACACTGGCTTCGACCCCAAAGCGCTGGAACTCCTTCAGCCAGGGCCGGGCCTTCTTGCTGATCCACTCCTCGACGGCGTCTCGGCTGGAGCCCGCCGGAGGTGGCGCCTCGCTCGCCCGCTCACCCCCGACCGCGCTCAAGGCAGCCTCGGAGCCGAGCCACGCAGCCAGCGCGGCCTGGTTCTCGCTCAACGCGCCTCGCCTGAGCCGCTCGGCGACGAGGGCGGCTTTGGTGGAGGGCTTCTCCTTGGTGGGCTTCTTCTTGGTCATGCCCGCCATCTTCGCGCGGCCCCCCAGGTTCCTCAACCTGTTCGGACTCGGCCGCCTATGGGCGACCGCCATTGGGCGGTTGGGAGACGACGCGTCACAGCGTGGGTTCAAGCCACCTGGGTCTGTGTGCTCACGGCGAGATCTGGTCAGGCGGCGAGGTCCGAGGGAAGCAGCCGGACGCTACTAGCCCATTGCGTAGTTCCACACTCCAGTCGCGGGCTAGGCCTGAGTCGCTAGCGACGGAGTCTGGGCGCGAACCGAATTGCGCTACCTCGCTGAGAGGGTCTGGAGCGTCTTGATCAGCTCAGCCTCTTCGGGCCGATCGAACACGTTCTCCCCGGCATAGGTCCAAGCGACTTTGCCCTCCCGGTCAAGGATCACGATCGCGGGGAGGGCTATGTCGTGGGCCTTGTCGTAGACGCCAAGCGCCTTGCAGGCCGCTCGATTCGGGTCACTCACGAGAGGGAACGTTAGAGGCATCCCCTTGGCGTCGAGCTTCTCGAGGAGCGCGCGAGTCTGCTCCGAGGTGTCTGCGGAGATCGCGACCAAGGTCCCGCCCGCCGCCTTGATCTCTGCGTGTTTTGCTTGCAGCCGAACCAGCTGCTTCACGCAGAAGGGTCACCAGTGCCCGCGATAGAACACGAGAACGGGGAGCGCCTTGGGCGCATGCGCCGCGAGCGAGAAGGGCTTCCCGTCGCTCCCGACCAGCTCGAGCGTCGGGGCCGCGGCCCCGACTTGGAGTTGGTTGGGGTCCCTCTCGAGCACGATCATCTGCCAAGACACCGCGCCGATCACGAGCGCGAGGACCGCGACCACGCCGGCCGTGATCTTGAGGCCCCTCCTGCTCGATCCCTCGCTCATACGCCCTCCTGCGAGGTGATAACACGGACCGGAGCTACTCCGAGAGGAGCCGATCCAAATCGCGAGCGCAGCGCGCGAAGTCGTCGGCCTCGTCCATGTCGCCCTGAGTGGTCGCCCAGTCGGCCTCCCGCTTGGACACCGCCACATGAAGCCGCAGATCGTCTCCGAGACCTCGCCACGGGTCGGGTCGTCCGTCGAAGAACGACCCGGCGCAAGGAGGAGGGAGTGGCCAGCAGCCAACGACCCACGAGGCCCGCTGGAGGAGGTCCTGAGCGCGGGCGTTGCTCCGGTCTAGGTGCACGGCTTGGTGAAGGAGGGGAATCGCGCGCCGAATATCCAGCTCGCGATAGGCCGACTCGCCTGCCAGGAACTTGAGCCGCGCCTCCACCGAGACCGCCTCCTCAGCTGGCTTGGGAGGAGGCGCGCTGCTGCACGCCGAAGAGACACTGAGCGCCAGGAGCAGCAAAGACGTGATCGAGCGATTCATGCCCGCAGGCTAGGCTCAAAGCGTCACCCACCGATAACGAGCCAGTCCTTGCTTGGTCAGGAGCTGAACGCCTTCGCTCTATACCTCTGGGAGAGGGCGAAGCTAGTCAGATCTTCCCTAGAAACTGCTTTGCCTCAAGGCGCCCGCGATCTAGCTCATTCCGCTTTCGAAGGCAAAGCAGTTTAGAGGTCGAGCTCGATCGACTTTCGAGCTGGGCGCTCTTCCTTGGGGCGACGCAGGATCAAGGCCTTGAACTCCAGCGGCTTGAGCCCCAGGACCCGCTTGCCCGCGGGGCCAAAGCGCAGGCCCTGGAGGTGAGCGGGGTCGAGCTTGCCGGCGAGGAGCTTCGCGAAGCTCTCGGGGGTGTAGGCCAACTTCTCGAGCGCGATCCCCCGCGTCCCGAGAAAGGCCCTCAGGGTGAGGAAGAAAGTCTGGGTCGTCTGGAGGACTGAGACCTCTCCCCGCAGCTCGAGGAAGCGCGGGAGGCTCTCGACTTCGACGGAGAGTCCGCACCCACGCGCCGCAGAGTCTAGGTGCCCGAAGTGGATCGAGAACTCGGGGTGGTCGAGGTGGCTCGACTCGGCGGGGTAGCGATCGATCTCGCCGTATTCGGTCAGGATCGCGACGCCTCCCGGCCGGAGGACCCGCGCGATCTCCTCCACGAATCGGATCGCGCCGACGTTGGCGTAGAACAAGCCCGGCGCGTCGGCCACGCTCGCCCCGTAGCGGCGGAGGAGCTCAGCGCCCTCACCGCCTCCCTCGGCACCCTCCCCCTCGACGTCTTGGCGACGGGTCGGCAACACGCGGAGGTCTGCGATCACCTCGTTTGAGACGAGGAGGTCGACTGAAGCGTCCGCCAAGGGCAAGCGCTCAGCCTCGCCGGTCACGAACCGGGCTTGAGTCCCGTGCCTCGCCAGGCGCTCGCGCTGACTCCGAGAGAGCTCTGGGCTGAGGTCCACGATCGTGTAGCGAAGTCGATTGAAGAGGCGCGGAGCGCGCAGCGCGAGGGCGTCGAGGAGCGCCGCCCCGAAGAACCCGACCCCACCCCCGACCTCGACGGCGCGATAGCGGCTCTGTCCAGGCGGCGGTCCTTCGAGCGGGATCAAGTCGCGCGCCAAGAGGGACTGCAGAAAGGCCTCGCCGTAGCTCCGGTCAGCCAAGGCCTCGTGTCGGGTCCGGAGCGCGTGGCTGAGCGTGGTCTCCTTGACCTCAAACTGCTCGCTGGCGTCATCGATCTCGACGCGGTGGTAGTGACGGAGATCGACGGGCTCGGGCGGGGCCTCGCCGGCCCGAACGCGCGGGTAGGGCATCGTCGACTGCGAGTAGGGCGGGAGCCCGCTGCCCGGCACCTCGTACGCCGAACGCGGGCGTGGGATCAGCTTGAGGAGCTGGCGCTCGGAGTGCGTCCAGCGACGAACCGCGTCCCGGACCGAGGCGTCGACCTTGGGGTGATCGGCGTGAATCCGAGCCAGCCGTCGCACGAGTTCGCCCGTGGTCAGTCCGCCGTCGCAGAGTCGCCAAAGGTCGCCGAGCAAGGGCGAGAGCGTCTCCTCCACGATCTCGTCGCTGCGCCGATCGCGGTAGCAGAGGATCACCTGTCCGGTCGGCGGAGCGTGACTCACGATCCAAGGGCCGTGGATCGGATACCAATCCCGCGTGGTCCGGGTGTCCTCCTCGCGATCGGTCAGAAGAACGAGGTGCTTGGAGAGCGTCTCGAAGAACGCGTCGAAGTCGCCCGGCAGGAACTCGTTCGCGAACGCCTCGCGCGCCTCGGACTCGAGGTGCGCCTCGCGGAAGTAATCCAGGAAGGGGATCACCTTCTCGTGGAGCTGAATGATGTCGCCGATCAAGTCGTGGAACAGGTAGCCCTCACCGTTGGCCCGAGCAAAGAAGCTCAGCCGCGGCGAGAGCACGAAGGTCCGATCGTCAGGGTCGGCCCCTGCGGCCACGTAGTCCTCGTGAGGCCCCACGTCGGGCACGTCCCCCTCGCCGCGCAGGATCGCGGCCTTGACGTCTTCGACGACCTCTCGAAAAACCGCGGTCTCCTCGGGCCAGGCCGACTCGGCGAGGGGCGCGATCTTCTCGAGCCCAGACACGCAGTAGGCGCTCTTCTTGGCCTCACTCCAGTTGGCTTGGAGCATGTCCCGCACGTTGTCGAGCCGGTCGGCGAGCTTCGCGAGCTTGGCGCCGGCGGGCCCCTGGGCGAGCCGCGCGTAGTAACGCTCGTCCCGATCCGTCTTGGACTCGCCTTCTCCGCGCTCAGGCTTGGTCAGGTGATCCACGAGGAGCGCGACCTTGGGCCCGAAGTGCTCCTCGATCTCGCTCAGTTCGACTTCGGTGTCCTCGACCACGTCGTGGAGCAAGGCCGCTTGGATCAAGTCGAGCTCGCCATGGCCCCACTCCTCAAGGAGAACCCGAGCCACACGAACGGGGTGGGTTATGTAGGGGCGCCCGTCGTCGCGGACTTGAGCGCTGTGCGCGCTCGCGGCCACGCGAAAGGCCGCCTCGAGGGCAGGCCCGTCCTCGAATCGGCCGACCCGAGTGTGGGCGGCAAGAAGGTCAGCTAGGAGCTCGTCGTCGTTCACGAGGGCATTTCACCACTTCAGGCCGGCGTCTGGGCGTCTGCGGCGAAGATCGCGTGCATCCGCCCCCGATCGGCAAAATCGGCCCCGTAGAGCCGATTGAAGCCTACAGCTTCTGTTCTGGGGGCCCCGGCAGCGATCCTCTTGACTCGACGTGTGCGCCTCAGCCGTATAGTTAGGAGTGGTCACCCAGGAGGCCCCGTGAACCTCAAGTCGCTTGCGCAACGCTTCACCCAGAAGGACGAGTACCAGGCCCACAACTGGACCGGCTCGTTCTCGGACTACCTCGAGCTTGTCCGCAAGGACCCGCGGGTGGCCCGAAATGCCTTCCAGCGCCTCTACGACATGATCCTGAGCTGGGGCTCGGAGGAGGCGACGCGGAACAAGCGCCCGATCACGCTCTACAAGTTCTTCAGCGACCCCTTCGACGAGAGCGCCAAGGACGGGATCTTCGGACTCGAGCAAGCGCTCCAGCGCTTGGTGGGTGTGCTCAAGTCAGCCGCCGAGGGCTACGGAACCGAAAAGCGCGTGATCCTGCTCCACGGGCCCGTCGGCTCGAGCAAGTCCACGATCGCGCGGCTCCTCAAGAAGGGCCTCGAGCACTACACACGGACCGACGAAGGCGCGCTCTACACCTTCGAGTGGCGAATCAATCCCGAGGACCCTTGGGAGACGAGCCCAATGCACGAGGAGCCGCTCAAGCTGATTCCTGAGGGGGTCCGCGCCGGCTTCGTCGCCGAGCTGCTCGAAGGGGTCGAGTCGACCTACCCCGTGGCGGTCAAAGGCGAGCTCGATCCGGCCAGTCGATTCCACTTCCGCTCCCTGATTGATCGCTACGACGGCGACTGGTGGACCCTCCTCGAGCAGCACATTCGCGTCGTGCGCCTCGTGATCAGCGAGAAGGACCGCGTCGGGATCGGGACCTTCCAGCCCAAGGACGAGAAGAACCAAGACTCGACCGAGCTGACCGGCGATATCAACTACCGCAAGATCGCGCTCTACGGCTCGGACTCCGACCCGCGCGCGTTCAACTTCGACGGCGAGTTCAACGTCGCCAACCGCGGGATCATTGAGTTCGTCGAGATCCTCAAGCTCGACGTGGCCTTCCTCTACGACCTGCTCGGCGCGACCCAAGAGCACAAGATCAAGCCGAAGAAGTTCGCTCAGACCGACATCGACGAGGTGATCATCGGGCACACCAACGAGCCCGAGTACCGCAAGCTCCAAAACAACGAGCTGATGGAGGCCTTCCGCGACCGGACCGTCAAGATCGACATTCCCTACAACACCGTCCTCAACGACGAGATCAAGATCTACAAGCGGGACTTCAGCAACCAGCGGATCCGTGGCTGCTTCATAGCTCCCCACACCGTCGAAATGGCGGCGATGTGGGCGCTCCTGACGCGCCTCGAGGAGCCCAAGAACGCGAGCCTGTCCCTCCTCCAAAAGCTCAAGCTCTACAACGGCAAGAGCCTGCCCGGCTTCACCGAGGACAACGTCAACGAGCTCCGAGAGAGCGCGCCGCGCGAAGGAATGCACGGAATCTCACCCCGCTACATTCAAGACAAGATCAGCAACGCGCTCGTCAGCGAGCAGTCCGAGGGGACGATCAACCCCTTCATGGTCCTCAACGAGCTCGACTCGGGGCTCCGCCACCACTCCCTGATCGCGAACGAAGAGCTTCGTAAGCACTACCGCGACTTGCTCGGGGTCGTGAAGGAGGAGTACGAAGACATCATCAAGAACGAGGTCCAGAAGGCGATCAGCGCGGACGAAGAGGCGATCGGGCGCCTCTGCGGAAACTACGTCGACCACGTCAAGGCCTACACCCAAAAAGAAAAGGTCCGCAACAAGTTCACCGGCCAAGACGAGGAGCCCGACGAGCGCCTGATGCGCTCGATCGAGGAGAAGATCGACGTCCCCGAGTCCCGCAAGGACGACTTCCGCCGCGAGATCATGAACTACATTGGCGCGCTCGCGATCGAAGGCAAGCAGTTCCACTACTGGACCAACGAGCGGCTCCAGCGGGCGCTAGAGCTCAAGCTCTTCGAGGACCAGAAGGACTCGATCAAGCTCACGAGCCTGATCAGCGACGTGATCGACAAGGAGACCCAGGAGAAGATCGAGGTCGTCAAGTCGCGCCTGATCAAGAACTACGGCTACAACGACGTGTCGGCGACGGACGTCTTGAACTACGTGGCCTCAATCTTCGCCCGCGGCGACGCGGTCCGGCCCTCGTAGGCCCCCCAACGACTCCAGGAGCGCCCAGTGGGCACTAACAAGATCGGGCGAGACCACTCGCGCTTCAAACAGATCGTGCGCGGCAAGATCAAGAAGGAGCTGCGTCGCTACATCACCCAGGGCGAGCTGATCGGCCGCCAGGGCAACAAGGCTGTCAGCATTCCGCTCCCCCAGATTCAGCTCCCCAAGTTCCGCTACGGCTCCAAGGACAAGGGCGGCGTCGGCCAAGGCGAGGGCGAGGAGGGCGACCCCCTCGGCAAGGGCCAGCCCCAACCGGGAGAAGGCGGCGAAGCCGGCGAGGCACCTGGCGAGCACGTGCTCGAAGTCGAGATCGACTTAGACGAGCTGGCGGAGATCCTCGGAGAGGAGCTCGCGCTCCCCAAGATAGAGCCCAAGGGCAAGAAGGCGATTTCGTCCGAGAAAGACGTCTATACGGGCATTCACCGCCAGGGCCCCGAGTCACTCCGCCACTTCAAGCGGACCTTCAAGGCGGCCCTCCTGCGCGAGATCGCGTCGGGGACCTACGACCCCGACAACCCAATCGTGCTCCCGATTCGAGAGGACAAGCGCTACCGCTCCTGGAAGACGCAAACCACCCCCGAGGCGAACGCGGTCATTCTCTACATGATGGACGTCTCGGGCAGCATGGGCCATGAGCAGAAGGAGATGGTCCGAATCGAGAGCTTCTGGATCGACACCTGGCTCCGGAGCCAATACAAGAACATCGAGAGCCGGTTCATCGTCCACGACGCCGCGGCCAAGGAGGTCGACCGCCACACCTTCTTCCACCTCCGCGAGAGCGGCGGGACCAAGATCAGCAGCGCCTACGAGATGTGCCTCCGGATGATCAACGACGAGTTCCCCTCAGACGAGTGGAACATCTATCCCTTCCACTTCTCTGACGGGGACAACTGGGGAGGCGACGACACCCGCCACTGCATCGAGCTCCTCGATAAGGAGCTCCTCCCGAAGGTCAACGTGTTCTGCTACGGACAGGTCAAGAGCGCCTATGGAAGCGGGCAGTTCATTAAGGACCTCCGCGGCGCGTTCCCCGAGACCGACGAGCGGATCATCCTCTCGAGCATTGCCTCGCGTGACGAGATCTACGACTCGATCAAGGACTTCCTCGGGAAGGGCAAGTAGTGGCCTACGAGCTCCGGAGATCGCTTCCACGAGAACTCGCCGAGGCGGCCGAGCGCATAGAAGCCCTCGCTATCGATTACGGGCTCGACTTCTTCCCGATCTGCTTCGAGGTCCTAGACGGCGACGAGCTGAACGAAGTCGCCGCGTATGGGGGGTTCCCGACGCGCTACCCGCACTGGAAGTGGGGCATGGAATACGAGCAGCTCGCCAAGAGCTACGAGTACGGCCTCGGCAAGATCTATGAGCTCGTGATCAACAACGATCCGGTCTACGCCTACTTGATGCGGAGCAACTCGCTCCTCGACCAGAAGCTCGTCATGGCCCACGTCTGCGGCCACGCCGACTTCTTCAAGCACAACCTCTGGTTCGGACACACGAACCGGAAGATGATGGACCAAATGGCGAATCACGGCGCGCGGATCCGCCGCTACGCCGAGCGTCACGGCCACGACACCGTCGAGAAGTTCATCGACTGCTGCCTCTCGATCGAGAACCTGATCGACATTCACTCGCCCTTTATTCGTCGGCGCGGCGAGCCCAAACCCGAGGACGAAGAGCCGCGCACGGTGACCAAGCTCCGCTCCAAGGAATACATGGACCGCTACGTGAACCCACCGGAGTTCATGGAGGAGCAGCAGCGCCGACTCGACGAGGAGATCGCGCGCGAGAAGCGGTTCCCCGTCGAACCCGAGCGGGACGTGATGTATTTCCTCCTCCAGCACGCGCCGCTTGAGCGCTGGCAGAAGGACGTGCTCGGAATGCTCCGCGAGGAGGCCTACTACTTCGCGCCCCAGGCCATGACCAAGATCATGAACGAGGGCTGGGCCAGCTTCTGGCACAGCCGCCTCATGACCGAGCAGATCCTGGTCGACGCCGAGGTGATCGACTACGCGGACCTCCACGCGGGGACCATGGCGAGTTCGCGCGGGCAGCTCAACCCCTACAAGCTCGGGATCGAGCTCTTTCGCAACATTGAGGAGCGCTGGAACAAGGGCCAGTTTGGACGCGAGTGGGAGGAGTGCGACAACCTCGAGGAGCGCCGAACCTGGGACAAGAAGCTCGGCCTGGGGCGCGAGAAGATCTTCCAAGTCCGCAAGATCTACAACGACGTCCTGTTCATTGACGAGTTCATGACGCCTGAGTTCTGCGCCGAGCAGAAGCTGTTCACCTTCGAATACAGCCGCCAGGCGAGCGATTACGTGATCGCGACCCGCGAGTTCGAGAAGGTCAAGGAGAAGCTCCTCGACCAGCTCACCAACTGGGGCAACCCCGTGATCTGGATCGAGGACGGCAACTTCGAGAACCGCGGCGAGCTTTACCTCAAGCACCGCCACGACGGCGTCGACCTCCGCCTCGACTGGGCGCGCGACGTGATCGAGAACCTACACACCGTCTGGTCGCGGCCGATTCACCTCGAGACGCTCGTCGAAGAGCGCGCTCGGGTCCTGAGCTACGAGGGCCAGAAGCACAGCGAGCGCTCGCTCTAGTGGGGTGTCAGGAGGCGATTTTCTCAGCGGCGAGGAGGGAGGACAAGCACCTGTGGGAATCGATCCCTGACGGACCGCTAAACTGCTCTTGGAAGCATGCATGTTTGTTCAGGATTTTGTAGGGGCGGGGTTTACCCCCTCCCGCCCCGAGGCCGCGCCGACCAGGCCTCTCAGGAGCGGTCCCGACGCCTCTCGCGCACTTGTTCATTGTTGCGTCAGGCGCTGTAAACCCCGCCCCTACGCCCTCAAAGGGAAAGCAGTTTAAGCGTCGTGACTCCAAACGACCCCCAAGACAGCCTAGCGGACAGCTCTTACGACCTCGGCGAGATCCTCGACGGGATGCCCCTCGATGCTGGCTCGGAGGCCCGTGAGCTGATCGACGAGCTGCGGAGCCGGATCGAGACCCTGACCCTCGAGCGACGTCACCTCCGCGCGGTCCTGGCCAACGCCGGCGACGCGGTGATCACGACCGACCTAGACGGCAAGATCATTGACTGGAACCCGGGCGCCAAGGAGATGTTCGGCTACTCGGCGACCGAAGTCATAGGTCAACCTGCGTCCATGCTCTATCGCCACAAGAGCACTCCCCGGCGCCTGATGACCAAGCTCTCCGAGGCCCACGAGGGGATCGTGCGCAAGGACGTGCGCGTCCTGCTCAAGTCCGGCGAGAAGCGCTGGATCGGACTCTCCCTCTCCTGGCTCCGCAACAAGCGCGGCGAGACGGTCGGCACGATCGGCGTCAGCAAGGACGTCACGGAGCGCCGCGCGCTCGAAGAGCGGCTCCGTCAGCTCTCGATCACCGATTCCCTGACCAAGCTCTACAACCAGAGCCACTTCTTTCACCGGCTCGAGATCGAGAAGGAGCGCTCTCGCCGGCTCGGGCACCCGCTCGCCCTCCTCCTGTTCGACCTCGACAACTTCAAGCCCCTAAACGACACCCACGGCCACACCGCCGGGGACGTGCTCTTGACCGAGATCGGGGCGGTGCTCATGAGGAACATTCGCAAGGAAGTCGACTCGGCCTTCCGCTACGGCGGGGACGAGTTCACTGTCCTCCTCCCTGGCGCCAGCGTGACCGCCGCGGTGGCCTTCGCCGAACGGGTCCGAGTCGCGATCGGAGGGCTCGAGGGGGGAGTCCGGGCCAGCCTCGGAATCGCGCCCTTCGACCGCCAGAACGGGGCCCAGCAGATCCTCCAGCAGGCGGACACCTCGATGTACTTCGCAAAGCGCGCTGGCGGAGATCAGATCGCAGTGTGGGACGCCGAGCTGGGCGCGGCGCGCTCGGCGGTGGTCAGGGTCTAGCCCTTCTTCTTGGAACCGAAGCGCTCAAGGCGGGCCTTGCGCGTCTCGCGCCCGCGGTTGGCCTGATCGACGAAGGCGCGCTCACGCTCGGCTCGGCTCAGGCGGCCGTCCTCGTCTTCGTCGTATCGCTCGAGGAGCTCACGGGTCCGCGCCTCGGCGCGGCGGGCCTGAGCGCGCTCGAAGCGACGCCGCTCACGCGGGCTGATCCTGCCGTCCTCGTTGTCGTCGAAGCGACGGAGGATCTCGTTCTTGCGAGCGCGGCGTTGCTCGGCCTCGACCTCGGCGAGGAGGCGCTTGCGAGCGCGTCGCTCGGGTCCCGAGAGCTTGCCGTCCCCGTCAGCGTCGCAGTGCTCCTCCAGCCAGCGCTTGAAGTGCTTGCCCTCTTCCCTGTCGATCTGTCCGTCGTCGTTGACGTCGAAGCACTCGAACAGGCTCTTGGGAGCACGCTCCTTCTTGCCTTCGCGCTCCTTCTTCTTGCCCTTGCGCTTCCTCTCGTCGTCGTCGTCGTCGTCGTCGTCGTCGTCACGGTGCTTGCGCTTCTTCGCCTTCCGCTCGCGCTCCTCGTCTTCCTCAGCTTCCTCGCGATGGCGGCGCTTCTGCTTGAGCTTCCGCTCCCGCTTCTCCTCGGCCTCCTCAGCCTCTTCGCGGTGGCGGCGCTTCTGCTTGAGCTTCCGCTCGCGCTTCTCCTCAGCCTCCTCGCGCTGGCGACGCTTCTGCTTGAGCTTCCGCTCCCGCTTCTCTTTGGCCTCCTCTGCTTGACGACGCTTCTTAGCCTCCTTCTCAGAGACCTCGTCCTCCTCGCGCTCGTCGTCGTCGTTGGCGTTCTTCCGCGCGGCTTCGCACTTCGTGCCGTGAAGGCCTGGCTCGCAGGCGTCGTCGCAAGCGAGCGCAGCCACGGGGACTAGGAACAGAGTCAGGGTCAGGAGTGAGGGCCAGAGCTTCATGAGGTCGTCTCCAAGGTCGCTGTGTTGCGCTCGTTGCCCCCTAGTCGCCCCCCGCGTCAGAACGTCACGAGAATTTAGCGAGCTCGCCCTAAGTTCTTTTGTTTCAGGTACAAAGAGGCGTGGCCTCCTTTACGACCCCGGGCTGGCGTTCGACCCACTCGGGCTCGTATTTCGCTTTCAGAGGCCCTAGGCCGTGTCGTATGCTCCCGGCCGTCCACACCCGGGGCACGAGCCCCCAAGGAGCCCCCATGTTGAGAGCAAAACACGCCCTCGCTGGCTTCACCCTGGCCTGCGGCCTCGTCGCCGCCATGCCCCAGGCCCACGGCTACGCGATCGAGGTCCACAAGGACTTCTTCGACCTCGCCTTTGGCGGAACTCCCTCCACCCAGACGGTCACGCCCCCCACGGCAGCCTCCTTGGTTGAGTTCCGCAAGTTCGTCTACGGACAGGCCTTCACCAACGCAGATTTTCGCCGCCGTTGGCCGAGCGAAGCCAGCTTCGACGCGGCCGCGTTCAAGACCTTCCTCCAGCTCAACCCGGGCAAGACAGTCGTCGCGATCGACGTCGTGCCTGCCGGCCGCGCGACGGACGTGCGCACGGTCGTGCGCGAGGGCTCCGTCGACCCCGACAACGACTACCGCAACCAAGACCGACTGTTCACCGTCGGCGGCCAGGTTCAACTCGACGCCTTCGGACGAGCGGTCCCTCAAGACCCCCGCACGACCTGGTTCGGTGGACTGACCGGAACCCCGAGCCAGTTCGACGGCCACGGCGCGACGCTCAGGACCGGCAAGAAGGGGAGCGGGATCTGGACCGCCCTCCGGAACCCCTCCCAGTTCGCCCGCCCTCCCGTCTCGCTCGGCTCCGCGCCCGACTTCTCCGAGACCTACACCAACCTCGCCATGATCGCCAAGCTCTGGGGCGGTCAAGGCTCCGAGTGGTTCGCGCTGACCTTCGGCGGCAACAACCTCCACGGGATCGAGGACCTCGGCAACCAGATCCACACGACCGTGCTCGGGACGCCCAAGTTCTTCATTGACGCCAAGTGGACCTACTACAAGATCCGCATGAAGCGCTTCTTCAAGAAGACCAACGACCCCTCGTCGGCTGGCTTCACCGCGCCCGCCTCGCTGACGCCCGCCCAGGTCAACGAAGCCATGGTCAAGATCAAGGCCGGCCAAGAGGACCAAGTCGACAAGCAAGTCCTGTTCGCCCTCGGCAAGGAGCCCAAGAGCTACCCGACCGACACCGACCTCGGGATTCAGATCATTGGCAACCACCACCGGCTGCTCGAGGACTTCGTCCAGAGCCTCTACCTCTCCAGTCGGGACGCGATCGCGGCCGGTCGCCCCCAAGACGCTCGTGACGAGATCAAGGAGCTGATCCGGATCGCCCGCGCGGGCGACGCGACCTTCGAGGCCGAGTGCCGCGCAGCCCTCGCGTCGGCCGGACTCGGGACCAAGGGCAAGGGCGAGACGCCCTACAGCCGCGTGATCGCGGAGCTGATGATCACCAAGTCCGCCCCCGAGGCGCAGCCGATCTACGAGGCGATCCGCAAGGTGAGCAAGAAGTCGCTCAAGCGAGACGAGATCTACAACGAAGAGCTCGGCCACAAGCCGCTCGACTTCATGCAGACCGACAAGACCAGCAACAAGCACGTGCGCAAGATCTGGGACCTAAACGGCAAGGCCTTCGCCCGCGTCGTGACTGCCATCCGCCTCTGGGACGAGACCTTCAAGGCCGAGACCGCCGGCGTGACGCCCGGCAGCCCCGCCGCGCTCGCGCGCGCCAACTCGATCGTCGATCGCCTCGTGACCCGCCAGCTGACCCGCCTCGACGCCGAGGAGCAACGCCGGACCGACTACCTCGCTGAGAAGCAGAAGGAGTGGGACGCGCTTCAGAAGCCCAAGCTCGGTCTGATCGACCGGATCACGGGCTGGTTCCGCTAAACCGGAGGCTGCTAAACCGGAGGCTGCGATTCTGAGGGGTCGCCCGTGAGGGGGGTCTCACGACTCCCCTCCGCCATGAAGGCGACCCCGCTCAGAATCGCGCTCCGCTTTACTAGAGTGCTTTCCCTTCAAGGCTCACAACTTTTGCTCGGGGTCTTGTAGGGGCGGGGTTTACCCCCGCCCG
>JAESQQ010000290.1 GCA_016765095.1 Planctomycetota bacterium
ATTCCGGAAGCGCCCGCTAGTCGTGGTTGTTCAAGACGGCCTGAAGACCTTCCGCCAGCCAGGCTACGCCGTGGCCGCATAGTCGCGACTGGACACTTTTCCTCTGCGTCAGTTCCAGGGCGGCACCCATCTCGAATCAGGCGCTTGGGCGCGCTGTCCCAGCAGGCGTTGCGAATCTGCTGGGTGGTCCAGGCCCCCGTCGGGTGCTCTGTGACGGCGACCTGCACGATCTCGCGCGTATCGAGGCGAAGGAAGAACAGAACGTAGAGGGTGCGAAAGTTGAGCGTGGTCACCGAGAAGAAGTCGCAAGCCCAGGTCCCTTCGAGGTGATTGCGGACGAAGGTCGCCCAGCTCTGGGTCGGCTCCGGTCGACCCTCAGGCCACTCCTCCTCGAGGATTCGCTGGACGGTGGTACGCCCGATCCTGACCCCGAGATCTCGGAGCTCGCCCACGATCTTGAGCGCGCCCCAGCCATTGGCGTTGGCCATGTCGACGACGAGCTGGCGGATCTCCTCTCGAGTCCTGCGAGGCGATCTACGGGACCGGGCCTTGGGGCGCGAGCGCCAAGCCCAAAGCCAGTGAGCAAGGTCACCGTGCCAGCGGATCAGGGTCTCGGGGCGCACGAGGTGGAGGACGGCCTTGGTGGCGTCGGGGAAGAGCCGATCGACGGCGACGAGGACGACGCGATCTGCGGCGTCGGGAGAGGCTCGGCCGACCTGGCGCTTGAGGACGGCAAGCTGAGCGCGGAGAGCCGCGTTCTCGGCGGCAAGGCGGCCGGGAGGCTTGAGGAGATCGCGGGCGAAGCCCAAGGCCAAGCGACCCGTGCGCTGGGCGAGTTGGCGGAGGAAGTGACCTCCGCGCGCGGCGTCTTGAAGGATCTCGAACAAGGTGGCCTCCGGCTCGCTAGACACCCCAGGGTGACGAAGAGAGGCGGCCTGAGCAAGGTCGCCACGCTCGGGATCCAGAGCTCCAACGCCACGCTGACCGTCGGGCCTCCGGTCCTGATCTCGACCTCCCCCGCCAGGGCGAGGCCGGCGTGGCCGTTACGCGGGAGACGATCCTTGAAGTCGGTGCATATCAATTCTCGGTTTCATTTGCTCTCCGCTAAGTCGCGGAGAGGCTCGGGGTTAGGTGCGACAGGCCGCCCATGCGCCCTGTGCTTCGGACGCCACTACGCGGCTGGATTGGCGCGGACCAACGAGGTCGGTCCGGCCTTGCTGGATCTCGAACGAGCGGTCGAGCTGCGCCCCAAGCATGCCCACTCCCGGGCGATCCTCGCGCGCGTGCGTGAGACTGCCGGCGATTGGGCCGGGGCCGCAGAGGCCTATCGAGCGGCGATCAAGCTTCAGCCGAGCCGCATAAACGACCGAATCCGGCTCGCGAGCACCCTCGAGAGGGCCGGATCCCTGCCCGAAGCGCGTGAGGTCCTCAAGACGGCGCTGCGGGTCTTGAAGGAGGACGCCCCGATCCGAGTCCGAGTGCAGCGAGCGCTGGACGAACTCCCCCCGGGCTGACGCCTACTTGTCTCCCGAGGACTCTCGGCGCGTGACGACGACCGTGTCGCCTTTGGGCTCGTAGGGAAACGCGCCCTCTTCGCGAACCAAGCCCCGGCCGGGCTGATAGGTCCGCGTGATCACAGCCTCGGTTCCGTCTGCCAGGATCGAGGTTTGGCGGACTTGGAGGGTCTCTGGGTCGAAGCTGAGGACCTCGAAAGTCACCCGCGCCTCGCGATCGCCGATTCGCCCGCTCCACTCCCAACGCGCGCCTTTGTGCAGCGGCGCCACAAGCACGGGCAGGGGCGGGTCTAGGTCGAGGATCTCCCCGCCAATCCGACGTCGGGCGCAAAGCCAACTCGTAGGGTCCTCTCCCGGGCGATACCAGGCCTCCTGAATCACCTTCCTCCGCCGACCCGGCAGGCTCCAGCTCACGTGGTGGTGGACCCGGCCGTCGATCCGCGTGGGCGGCTCGACCTGCCGGATTTGCAGGAGAGGGGGAGAGGTCCCCCCAAACCACGACGAGTCGTATTCGCCCGTCGCGTCCGCTGACCACACGTAAGCCACAAAGGGGCCAGGCACCTCGGGCCCCTCGCCTGGAGCCTCAGGCGGAGGGTTTAGGAAGGCGATCACGAACGCGCCCAAGAGGAGTACACCGATCGCGACCACGCTGACCCCGAGCACGGGCCTGCCTCGACGAGCCGGAGCTAAGGGCTCAGCCTCGGCGGGTTCAGCCTCGGCAGGTTCAGGCGCGGCGGGCGCGGCTCCGCTCGAGCCGTCCGGCCCGCTCATCAGCCGCTCCACAGCGAGGATCGGCTCAATCGATAATGCCTGCCGCGACGAAGCGGACTTCTTGCTCAATGGTCAGCAGCTCCTTGAGCTTGGTCTGGGCAGCGAGAAGCTCCAAGCGCTGGAAGCTCTCAGCGGCGCGGATCTCTGCCAGGCGCTGCAAGACTTCACGCTTGCTCGCCTTGGCGCGAGTGGCGTTGAGGAGGTCCTTGCGACGGACCTTGCGACCTTCGTAGAGCCCGAGCTTGCGATCGACGACTGTGATCACGAAGGGCAGGATCGCAGCCGTCTCCTCTGGAGGCAGGAAGAGGAGGCTCTCGGCTTTGGCGAGCATGATTCGACGGCTGCTGGGGCGCGGGTTGAGGAGCTGACTGACGTCGTCTTCGACGATCCGGCCCTGGTCCCAGCTCCGCGCGCGACTATCGAACTGCTCAACGAGAACCGAGAACTCTCGCCGCTGACTCGGGCTCAGCACTTCGTTGATTTTCTTGCTGATCTCGATCCGAACGCCTTCGAAGAGCTTGCGGGCCTTCTCTCGGGCCTTGGGATCGCTGCTCCCGAAATACTCACCTGCCTTGGCCATCGTGTCGGCGATCGTGTCCTGGAAGATCTTCTTGATCTTGACCTTTTGGCCCTCGTCGAGGTCGAGCTCCTTGTCTAGGAACTCCACCATTCCGTTCGCGTCGCCCATTCCGCCACCGCGGCGAGGGCTTCTCCGAGACTCCTCCTTCTTTTTCTCGCCGTCCTTCGGCTTGTCCTGGGCAGCCAGGGGGAGGGCAAACGAAGTCAACAACAAGCCAAGGAGCACGAGAATGCGCATCAGACAGAGCCTCCGGGGGGAGCTTGTCCGACCAACAGACCTCTCCCGACGCATGATACGCCGCTGGCTCAAGCGTGTTGGCTCCCGCTTCGGCAGTGGCTCCGGGCGAGTCGTGGGCTACAATCCGCCCCTAACTCCCATGATTGGGAGCCAATCGGTGGATTTTGAGGCTCAGGTGAGTCCAGTCCGCCCCTTGAACGACGCCTCCTCACGAATTTTGGAGGCCAGCGCCGCTCGACCGATTCGGTCCGAAGACACCCGCGGCTCAACATTTCGACAGGAGCACCCCTTGGCTATCGATTTCTCCAAGGTTTACGAGGGCGGCGGTCAAGAAGAGGCCGCCCCCAATAGGAAGAGTTCGCCCAAGCCCAAGAAGGCCAAGGCGACCCCCAGCATTTACGAGGCTGCGCTGAGCGGCGCACACCTGCGCGAAGCCGTGGAAGACGTGGAGGACGACTCCAGCCAAGAGGCTGAGCCTCGCCCCCGCAATCGGGGTCGCGACCAAGATCGCGACCA
>JAESQQ010000291.1 GCA_016765095.1 Planctomycetota bacterium
GAGCGCCCGGAGCGCCCAGAGGACGTCGACGGGCGCGTCGTCGAGGGCGTTCGTCCCGGCCAGGTTGGCGATCAGCTCGCCGACGGAGCCAAAGGGGCCCCCTCCGGCGCGCCCGCAGGTTGCGCGGAGGAGGCGAAGGTCCTCGAGGACCAGTCGGAGGGCGAGTTCGTCTTGGAGTCGGCGGCGGCCTGAGCCAGGTGGGCCCTGGAGCAGGACGAGGTGTGGACCTCGCGCTGGGCTGGCCTTGGCCAACAGCGGCTCTGCCCAGGCCCCGAGCTGCTCGAGCTCGTGCCTTCGTCCGACGCAGCGAGTCGGAAGGGGGAGCCGCTCAGGCGCAAGCTCTCCTTCGAAGCGCTGGCCGGAGACGCGAGCCAAGGCTTCGAGGGGGCAGCGACCGAGACCGGGCGCTCGTCGGGGTAGGGTCGCAAGAGGACCATGACGAAGGTCGCCAGGTCGAGGGGGAGGCCCGGGGCGAGCTGGGTGACGGGCGGCCGCAGTGAGCCCTGGTCTTCGAGGTCGATCGACCCGAGGCCCAGCGCGTCGGAGCCCGCCAGGAGCTCATAGAGGATCAGGCCTGCTTCGTAGAGGCTCGCGCGTCGATCGACGCGCGTCCGAGCGCGCCGCTCAGGCGCGAGCCCGTGGGTAGCAGTTCCACGAATCGGGCGGGCGCCCTCCTCGACGACGCCGCCTGGATCGACCAAGCGCAGCCGCGGACGGGGGTATTCGTCGTTGGGCTCCTCCACGCGGGCCATGAGGCGCCGCTCGCCGCGAGGGACGAGGCCCTTGTTGTGGTAGCAGGCCAGGGCTCGCACGAGCTGGGCCCAGACCTCAAGGATCTCGCTCGCGTCTCGCCCAATCGCCCAGCGGAAGAGCTCCTCGCCTTGGACGAACTCTTGCACGTAGAACGGGCGACCGTCGTCGAGTTCGCCGAGATCTAGGATCCGGGCCAGGCTCGGGTCGTCTAGCTCAAGCAGGCGGTCCAGCTCGCGCCGGAGCCGGGGGCCGTCCTGCTTGCCGAGGACGCGGACCACGACGACTTGATCCAAATCAAGGTCGCGCACTCGAAACGTGGTCTGGCCTAAATCCGCGAGGAGTTCGAAGCGGCTCGGCAGTCGGGTGCGGGTGGCGGGCATGCGAGGCCTGATCCTAGGTCGCGCGAGGCCAGGCGAGCAACCTCCGTCGGGATCGGGTCCTCAGAACTCGGCGCTCTAAGCCTTATTGGCGCCAGCTCGCGAGGGGAGGAATCGATTAGGACTCACCCTCCCCCCCCTCGCTGGTAAGGTGCCGCCGTAGCAATTTGCTCTCCACACCAACCCGAGATCGCCCTGACCTCCTTCACCCCTGATCCTCCTTCGGCCGATCCTCCTCCCGCCATTCCTCCGCTGGGCGTTCCTCCTCTGGGCGTTCCTCCTCTGGGAAGCGTCCCCCCGGCCGCCTCGGCGGTCCCGCCTGCACCAGAGTCTGCGTCGGCTGCCGCGCCTGCTCCCCCCGCCGCCCCCTCTGAGGTTCCTGCGGCTCTTGAGGCCGCTCCGACACCGACGGAGGAGCCCACGCTCGGGATTCCGAAGATCCAGCAGTACGTCTGGACCCGCTACGTGAAGTTCGAGCAGGCGCCCTTCGAACTCGACGAGGAGGAAGCTCTCCACGTCCTCGAGGAGCACTACAAAACTCACTCGATCACGGAAGATTCGGAGTGCTTCTATTACGGGATCCTGGCCTACGAGCGGGCCTTCTCGCACGAGAACCAGACCCCCTACCTGCGCAAGGCCCTGGTCGCGTTCATTGCCTACCGCGACCAGACGGCCAGCGATTTCGACTGGGAGCCAGTCGACGACCGTTACCGCGACGCCCTCGAGACGCTGGGCTTGGGCGGGACGACGTTGACGAAGGACGCCGAACCCGACGCTAAGCCCGAGGCCTAGCCTCTCCGCAGCCCTCCAGCTGGCCTCACCATGAGCGAACACACCTCCCTCCGGCGCGAGTCCTTCGCGCGGCCTTCCCTCCAGGCCTGGCGGGCCGTCGTCGACCGTGACCTCAAGGGTGCGCCGTACGAGGCCAAGCTCCTGACCAAGACCCCAGAGGGTCTGACTCTCGACTGCCTCTACACCGCGAACGGGGCAGCGAGCGGTGCGCCCTCTGCGGTTCCGACCGCGAGCGGGCTTGGCCGCCCGGCCGGCCAAGCCTGGCGGGTCGTCGCGGAGGCCGATTGCGCTCCTGAGGAGGCGAACGCCCAGCTGCTCGACGAGCTCGCGCGCGGAGCCGACTCGATTCGCCTTTGCCTGGGGCGCGGTCTCCAGAGCGCCGCCGACCTCGAGCGAGCCTGCGTCGGCGTCGACCTCGCCGGCCGCGAGTTGGTCCTGGCAGGGCCGGGAGAGCCCTTGGCGCTGGCCGCTCTTGCGAGCGCCTTCGCTGAGCGGCGTCCCGATTGGGCGGAGGGCGGCCTGGCCCTCGACCCTTGCGGGAGCGCCGCCGCGGGCACTTTGGGGGCTCCGCTCGCGGCCAGCCTGGGTCGGCTCTCCGCCGCCTTGGATCTCCTCGGCTGGGGCGGACCTCGCCGGGCGCTGGAGGTCGGGACCGGGGCCTTTCATGCAGCGGGCGCGAGCGAGGCCGACGACCTCGGGTTTGCCCTGGCTAGCGCGCTGGAGCTGGTGCGCCACTCGGGGCGATCGCTGGCCGAGCTTCGCCCGCTCCTAGGCTTCTCGCTCCAGCTTCCGAGCGATTTGTTCCTCGCGATCGCCAAGCTTCGGGCGCTGCGCGCGCTCTGGGCTCGCGTCGAGGAGGTCTGTGGCGTGGAGCCCGCGCCGATCTTCGTTCACGCCCAGAGCGCGTGGCGAGAGCTGAGCGTCCGCGACCCCTGGGTGAACGTGCTCCGCGGGACCGCGACCGGGTTCGCGGCGGCGGTCGGCGGCGCGAACTCACTCGCGATCGCACCTTGGGACGCCTGCCTCGCGACCCAGACCGAAGGGGCGCGCCGCGTGGCGCGCAACACCCACACGATCCTTCGCGAGGAGAGCCACCTTCACCGGGTCGCAGACCCAGGCGCCGGGAGCTACTACCTCGAAGAGCTGACCGCTGGCTTGGCGCGCGAAGCGTGGGGAGTCTTTCAGGCGGTTGAAGGCCAGGGAGGCATGGCCCAGGCTTTGACCAGCGGCTGGATCGCGGCTCGCCTCGCCCCCCA
>JAESQQ010000292.1 GCA_016765095.1 Planctomycetota bacterium
GCGTGTTGTGAGCCGTCCAATGGGGTGCCTTGCGGAGGGGCCCTCTTGCGATCTGTAGGGTGCGGGGTTTACCCCCGGCCGCCTGTCCGGGAGAGACAGACGGCCGCTGGGCTCGGTGAGATTCTCTGCGCCTGGGCCAAGCGCCAACTCAGCTTGACGGCCTCAGGAGGAGACCGTGCTCAACTGCCTCTTCGATCACGGTCCGGATCTCGTCGGGGTCGACGCCTCCCGCTGCAGCCGCCTCCTCGAGCGGGATCGATTCCAGGACGATCTTGAGCGCGAGCAAGGTCCGCGGAAAGGCGGCCCAGTAGTTGGCGAAGAGTGTCTCGGGGTGACGCCAGAGGAGGACGAGTTCGGTCCCAGGTTCGGGGGCAGGGGCGGGCTCGTCTTCCGCTGTCTCTTGTCCCGCTTCCCCGTCTTCCCCTTCGCTGCGGGCCTTGGCCCAGCGGCAAACGTGGTGGCCGAGCTGGAGCGTCGTCAGCGTCGGGTTCACCGAGAGGACCTCGACTTCGGTTGGGATCTCGGTCGGGTCTACGAACACTTGGTGCCGAGAGAGCTCGAACAGGGCCACGTCGGCTGCGACTTCCGATCCCTCCGGTTGCTTTCGCAGCCAGTCGGGGAAGTCGTAGGCCAAGTGGTTGATCTCGTAGTGGCGAGACGTCCGCAGCCGGTAGTAGCGCTTGCAGAGCGGGTCCCAGTCCTCTGGGGCAAGCAGGCTGCGGGCCGCGCTGAACAGCGCCTCGAGGGTATCTGCGAGGTATTGGGGAATGAACTCACCGTAGATCGCGAGCCTGGCGGGGTCGACTTCCCACTCGGGGTGCGCGTCTCGCATGACCTGTGAATCGTGGGGTGAGCCCCACACGTATGCCTCGAGGCTAGCGTGGAAGCGGTCCATGAACTCACTGGGCGCGCTCACAGGCGCGCTCCCTTCTTCGCGGCCGGCGTCGGCAGCGCAGGCGCGCCAAACTCGGCCAAGATCGAGCGAGCCCGGTCCGCTTCCTCGAGGAGGCGATCGAGCTCAGGGAGATTCGCGTCCCATTCGACGAGCGTCGAGATCGGGCCGGTTCGTTCGAGCAGGAATCGGTACAGGTCCCAGACGGGCTCGGGGACGGCCGAGCCGTGGTCGTCGATCAGGGCCCGCGTCTCTATCCGGTGACCGGCTAGGTGGACATAGCCGACTCGATCCAGCGGGAGGCGCTCAAGGAACGCGCGTGGGTCGTAGCCGTGATTCACGCTGTTCACGTAGGCGTTGTTGACGTCTAGGAGGAGCCCGCAGCCCGACTCCTCCACGATTCGGCAGAGGAACTCCGCCTCGTCCATTTGGCCGCCCGGCATTTCGACGTAGTAGGTCGCGTTCTCGAGCAACAAGGGGCGACCCACGCGCTCTTCGATCGCCTTCGCGCGTCGGGCCACGATCTCGACGACCTCCGCGCGGAAGGGGAGCGGGATCAGCTCGTGGGTGTAGGTCCCCCCGACGCGACTCAGGCAGAGGTGATCGGAGACGAAGGGCGCGTCGAGGTCAGCGGCGAGCCTGGCGAGGTCGTCGAGATATTCGGGGTTTGGTTCGCCTTGGCCCCCAATGTCGAGCGAGACCCCGTGTGGAATCAGCGGCCAGCGATCTCGGGCCTCGAGGAGCACTTGGCGGTGACGACCGCCGTGGAACATGTAGTTCTCGCTAATGAACTCGAGCCAATCGAGGCGCCGCTCGGTCGCTGCGAGGGCCGAGTAGTGGTCTCGCCGGAGACCAACTCCGGCGCCGAGGTAGGGATACGTGGTCATTCGTCACTCCGGAAACGAAAATGCCTGGGCCAAGGCCCAGGCATGATCGCTTATCTCTTGTGAGATCGGACTACTTCGACTTCGCAGCCTTGCACTCCGACTTGCCGGACTTGCACTCCGACTTGCCGCTCGGGGTACAGCCGCTGTCGCCTTCGGCGGACTTGGCGTCCGCAGGTTGCTCGCTGCCGCCGCCGTCGCTCGTGCACCCCGTCAGCGCTAGCGCGCCTATGGAGAGGGCTCCCACGATCTTGATCAGATCCATCTTCATGATGATCTACCTTTCTGTTTTCATTCTGACGCCCAAAAGAAGACGTCTCGGGTTGTGCGTTCACCACTCACTCGAGCGGTCTGCCCGAACGCGACCCAGCACCATAGCAACGGGAATTGGGCCTTGCATGGCCCTACCCGCCTCGGGCCCCAAACGGCTGATTTGCGGGGGATATTCCCGGAAGCCGAAGACCTTTACGAGCCGCGCTCGAGGCGCAAGCGCCACTTGGCCCCCGGCGCTTTGGAGTCGAGCGCGCCGCCGGGTCCGATTCCGAGCCCCCTCAAGAGGGGCTTCGCGCGCCTAAGGGCCTGACCCTCGAGGTGTGCTCGTCGAATCTGCTCCCAGATCGCGACTCCGGCCAGCGCGTCGACGCTTCGGCCGAACTCGCGCAGCGTGACGGATCCTCGCGGGCGGAGGGCTGCCAAGACGTGCTCGAGGCCGCGCTTTCCCTCCGTCGCCCGGCGGATCTCGAGGTCCACCTCAAGCGCCAGCAGGGCTCCGCCCCAGTAGACCGCGCTGTAGGCGGGGAGCGTATGCATGGCCTTGGCGACTTCTTGGAGGGAGCGCCCGAGCGCCTCGGTCTGGCCTGTCGCCACGCCTTGGGCGAGCACCCTCCAAAGGACCTCCGGGCGCTCCCGCCCCGATCGAATCGGAGCCAGGCACTGGTAGTAGGCCGCGATCCCTTCGCTCAGCCAGCGGGGCTGGCCGTCGAAGCGTGGGTGGAGTGTGTGCATGAGCTCATGAGTCGCCAGCCAGTCTCCAGCGAAGGAGCGCTCGGGGGCTCGCTGGCCGACGTAGATTGCCGCGCTCCGCGGTTCGCTGTAGAGGACCCGTCCAAAGGGCGCGGGCTCTCCACTCGGCGTCGGGACCAGCACGATCGCGACGCGCTCGCGGGGGGAGCCAGCTCCCAGTCGGGCGGCCTCTTGGGCGGCTTCTTGGATCCAGCGCTCGATTCGCTCGTCGCTCGCGAGGAGGTCGCCCGCAAGCAGCACCACTTCCCAGCGCGCGCCTTCCTCGAGTTGGAGGGGAATCCTTCGGCGCGCGCCGAAGGCGTGGAATCCGAGTTGCCGGAGGTCATTGGCATAAAGCCTGGCGACCCACTCCTCCCCTTCCCGCACGCAGGGCCAGGGGAGAAAGGGCTCAAGTCCCTTGAATCGGAGCTCGACCCGAGTCTCTGGGAGGAGAATCCCTGGCCGGGGAACGAGGAGGTAGCGATCCCCTCGGACGACGAATGAGCCAGGGACTCCGGCGCCGCGTTCGAGGCTCTGGCTCCGTTGGAGTCGGCTCTTGAGCGAGTAGGCGTAGCTCAGGTGCTCTGCTGGGAGCCGAAGAACGCCTCCTTTGACCGTCGCGCGCTGCTCCCCCGAGGCGACTCGGAGGTTGGACTCCCCGACGAGATACCAGCGAGCTGGCTTGGCGCCTTGGGCCTCGATCTCCACCGAGAGCCGAGTCTCTGTGGCCTCGATTCGGTAGACGAGTGAGCTGAGGTGGGGGGCTGGTGCGCTCGCGCATCCAGCCAGGAGTCCCACCGCCAAGAGCAGCATCTGAACCGGGCGGGCTAAACCTCGCGCGACCGAGAGCGGTGCGCGAGACCGCCTCACATTGGGACTTCTTCGGCCGGGAGCGGTTGGTTGCTCATGAAGATCTTAAAGAAGAAGTCCTCGGCCGCGTCGCCAGCAGGAATTGCCTTGAGGGCGCTCGACCCTCCGCTGGCCCCGCCGCCAGAGCCAAGCGGCTCAACGGCTGAGAGTCCGCTCGCGGCCAATTGCTTGTAGTAGTCCTCGACGATCGACTCGAACCCCTCGGGCGCGCACTGAATCGGAGTCAAGAGGTGGCCAGTCAGCCGACGAATCTCTTCAATTCCCTCAAAATTTCCTAAATCAGGAGTTACGACCACAAGAATTTTACCGAGGTGGTCAATCGCGAGGCAGCGGTGCTTCTTGGCCAGCGCCTCTGGGATCAAGCGGACGGTCTCGAGAGGCACACGCGTGTTGCGCGCATTGATCTTCGGGATTCGCAGCCGTTGCAGGAGCAGCACGACGAGGGCCTCTTCGCTCGGAAAGCCCGATTGAAGCAGGGCGCGGCCGAGAACGCTCTCGGCCTTGCCGCTCGCCTGGAGCTCTCGCTGCAGCGTTTCTTGAGTAATCGGGCCGCCTGCAATCAGGCTGCGTCCGATCTTTAACTTGTCCACCGGGATCGGCATGAAACCTCGCGCGTGAGGGAATGGGCCGGGAGAGTCTAATGCGATAGCAGATCAGAAGGGCACGAGCAAGTTGACGGAAACTGGATCAGTTCGATCCGGATGGCAGGTGCCGAGTGGCGCTGCTATGCTCCGCCGCTGTCGGGTGCTCAGGGGGTGTTTATGGCCGCAGGACTGGACATTAAGCTCAAAACGATTGACGGCGACGACGTCTCGGCCTTGGCCGAAATGACCGGCGCAATCGACGGGAATACCGTACCGAGCTTTCAAGAGACGCTTGAAGAGATCAAGACGAAGGGGATCCAGCGATTGGTCCTCGACATGTCGAAGATCAAATACGTCAACTCGACAGGGCTTGGATCCCTCGTCAAGTACGCCGACGCCTTCAAGTCGAGCGGCGGCGGCATGGCCCTGATCAAGGTCCCAGCCAAGGTCAAGATCGTGATCGAGATGCTCGGTCTCAACGCGTTCTTCGACATTTGCCCGGACCTCGACTCTGCGCTGACCGCCCTCAAGTCGGGTGGAACGGGTTCAGCCGCCTCCGCGCCTTCGCAGTCGTCGAAGTCCAAGAAGCCCCCTCGCTTGCGATCCAAGCCTTCGAGCAGCGGAGGAGGCGGAGGCGGTTTCCCCCCCCCTCCCAGCGGCACCCAGCCGACTCAATCCGGCGCCGGCGGCTTTCCGAAGATGGCCTCGTGCCAGGGCTGCAAGGTTCAGGTCGAGATCACGGGCGCTGGAAGCTGGAAGTGCCCGCGCTGCTACACCTTCATTACCGCCGGCTCTGACGGCAACGTGAACTTCGGTCGCAACGACGGCAAGGGTGCGCCCTTGAACCTTTCGCTCGTGGCGAGCAAGGAGTGCAGCGAAGGCCTCGTGCACCTCGTGACTTCGGTCTGCGCGACCGCGGTCCAGGGTCCGCGCCTCGAGGCGCTCCGCAACGCGGTCTACGAAGTCGCGCAGGTCATGCAGACGACCGTCTACCAGAACAACCCGAACGGGGTCTATCACGTCAGCATTGAGCGTGAGCAGGGCCGAGTTCAGGTCCGCTTCGCCGACTCGGGCGCCACGATCGAGTCTTCAATGGCGACTCAGTATTTCCCGCACGCGAGCAGCCAGCTTGTCGAGTTCGAGTGCCGTCCGCACCCGAGCGGCGGCAACACGATCCGCTTGCTTCAGACTGGCTGAGTCGGGGTCGGCCTACTCCGACTCGCTCTCCTCAGGTTTGACGAGAGCGGGACGGGAGAGCCAGCTCCAACGCTTCGCGTCTCGCTCTCGATCTGCGGCCCTCGCGGGAACCTCGGACTCGTTCGGGGTCAGCGCGTGGGGGAGACGGGTGAAGAGCAACCCGAGGAAGAAGCCCAGGCCACACGCGCCGGCGTGAACGAGCCATTGGGGGGCGGGACCGAGGGGCAGGTGGACGTCTGGGAAGAGGTTCCCCAAACTCCACTCCAAGCTCTCGAGCGTAGAGTTGAAGCAGGCGACCCAGAGCCCGCTGAGGACCGCCGCCAAGAGCATGGATCTCCGGGTCTCCCCCTGGAAGCCGGTCGCTGGGGCTGGGCGGAACGAAGCCAAGAGGAGGGCCACGAGAGCGACCGCCAGCGCGCCCAGGCTCTCCGGAACCTCGTCGCAGACAGACTCGCGCTCCCAGATCCCATAGCTCAGGTCGTCGCCCTGGCCGAGATCGTCGAGGCCGTCGGGCCCGAACGAATAAGTCGATACGTGACGAAGCTGAGTGTCTTTGAAGGTCGCGTAGGGGGACTCTCCCGCTTCGTCTACCAAGACTCGCTTGACTGGGGCCCTCTCCGCGTTCACGAGCGCGTTCGCAGCCGCGAGATCCAACTGCGCCGCGTAGCGATCTAACTCTTGGGCCAGCTTGGGCCGGACCCCCTTGGCTCGCCCCAGCTCAGCGACTCGCCGCAAGACGCGAGCGCCGCGCTGACAGCGCTCGGATCGGAACAGGTGCTCGCGCTTGGGATAGGAATGCCACCGCTCGCTGGACTTTCCTTCGGCGGCGAGGACGACTTCGGAGACAACGTGCAGGTTGTAGGAGTTCTCGTAGGTGGGGTGGCCCCATGAGTCGAGATCGGGGAGGTCCAGTGAGCCGACGAGGACCTTCGCGGCGTTGAGGCGGTTCGTGTTGGGGAGCCGAGCCTGCTTGAGTCCGGGGTCGGAGTAGACCGTCGCCGCGAGGAGCTCTGGCGGAGGAGGAGGTCTCTTCTCGGAGAGTTCCTTCGCCTGGCGCGACCACTCCGCCAGGAGGGACTCCTCGAGCTCCGCGAGAGCTTGCGCCACGTCCTTCGCAGGGAGCCGAGGGTCCGATGAGTGATCGTCTGAGCGCTCGGCGACTTGCAGGCGATCCCGAGGGATGCTGCGGGAGCCCAACGCGTTGGCGAGGGCGGGGTCGAGTGATCTCCACAAGGGTCGGGCACCGGCGACGCTGAGGAGTGTCGCCACGATCAGCGCGAGGAGCGCTGTCTCACGCCAGGTCCATGGCCGAGGGAGGAGACCCCAGCGGGGCTTGAGCGCACGCGCCGGCTCCGCTTCAACCTCGCTGGCTGGACCCTCACGCTCTTCTTGCACAGTCAGCTTCTGCCTCAGGCCTACTTAAGCAGCTCTAGGTGGGGCGCGCGAGTTGGCTTCTCGTTGACCTGGGGGCGCAGCTTCGCTCAGAAAGGCCGTAGGCTCTCTGGCCGAGGTGCCCCATGGCTGAGATCTACCTGGACCACAACTCGACGACGCCCATGGACCCCGCCGTGGTGGCGGAGCTTCAGCCCTTCTTGACCGCGGCTCAGGCCAACCCCTCCTGCGCTCACGCGCATGGGCAAGAGGCGCGCGCGGCGATCGACGGCGTGCGGAGGCTGATCTCGGAGACCTTTGGCTGCGCGCGCGACGAGATCGTGTTCACGAGCGGTGGCACGGAGTCGAACAACCTCGCGATCAAGGGAGCGGCGTTCGCCAACGAAGAGCGCGGGAAGCACATTGTGATCGGGGGCGCGGAGCACCCCTGCGTGCTCGACTCGGCGCGCTGGCTTGAGCGCTTTGGCTGGGAGGTCACCCTGGCGCCGGTCAACGACAAGGGGCAGGTCACGCCGGAGGCTCTCTCGGACGCGCTCCGCGACGACACGGCCCTGGTCTCGGTGATGACCGCCCAAAACGTGGTCGGGACGATCAACCGGGTCGACGAACTCGCAGAAGTCCTAGCAGGACGTCGAATCGTGTTCCACACCGACGCGGCGCAGGCGGTCGGCAAGATCCCGACCAGCTTTCCGTTCATGGGCGCCGACCTCGTCACGCTCGCGGGGCACAAGTTCTACGGACCGAAGGGGGTCGGGGCCTTGATCGTGCGTCGCAAGACGCCCCTCTCGCCGCTCTTTCACGGCGCGGGGCACGAGGCCGGGCGCCGCTCTGGGACAGAGAACACCCTCGGGATCGTGGGGCTCGGCGCGGCGGTCCGGCTGGCTCGCTCCAAAATGGCCGAGGCCGGCGAGCGCATGATCGCGCTCCGCGACGGTCTCCACCTGATGCTCGCCGACGGTCTCCCCGGTCTGCTCCTCAACGGGGACCCCCTCGATCGACTCCCCAACACGCTCAACCTCTCCTTTCAGGGCGTCGTCGGGGCCGACATCGCGGCTCGCGTCCCTGAGCTAATGCTCTCGACTGGCCCCGCCTGCCACGACCGCATGGGCGGGCTCTCGCCGACTTTTGCCGCAATGGGGCTCTCGGCCGAGCGGAGTCAGAGCTCGCTTCGGATTTCGCTCGGGCGTCACAACACCTGGGAGGAAATGGAGCAAGCGGCCTCCCAATTGATCGAGGCCGTCGAGGCCCTGCGCTCGAGCCAGGGCTGGAGCAGCGCCGACGCCCCCCCGAGCGATCGTCCGATCTGTCCTCGCTGCGAACAGCCTCTCCGCCTGGACGAGATCGGGATCGCGCCGAGCGTGGTCTGCGTCCGCTCGCCCGAGTGCCGCTACGAGGCTTGGCTTGCGGCTCCGGCTGGAGCGACCTAAGTCGCGCGCTCCATGGCAGACTCCGACTTCAGTTCCTCGCTGGCGACGCCGCTCGGGCGCAACACGACCCGTCGTTACGTCGTCTTGGAACATGAGGTCGGACCCGCCGAGGTCCACTACGACCTCTGCCTCGAGGAGGACGACGTGCTCGTCACCTTTCAACTCGACCAACCCCCTTCGGAGACCTCCGAGGTCCGCGGTCGGCGCTCGTTCGACCACCGGCCGCTCTATCTCGACTACGAGGGGGAGCTGAGCCGCGGGCGAGGGTCTGTGCGGGCCTGGGATCGAGGAGTCGCAGAAGACCTCGCGGGCAGTCCGCGCTCAGCGAGCTACTCGTTCCGCTGCCAGGGGGGGCGGCTCTGCGGGGCCTGGACCCTCGAGGCGGAGCCCCGCGAAGAGGCGCCGCTCCGGCTCGCGCCCAGCCCCTCGGAGCGCTCGTGAGTGACTCCGAGCAGCCAGCGGGTGACGCCGAGGCGGGGCTCCCCGCTGCCGAGGAGCCCGCGCCGATCGCTGCGCCTCCAGCTCCCGACCTCGAGGCGAGCAAGCGCCGGGGTCGCCACGCCAAGCTCGGCGCCTACGGCGTGTTCTGCCTCGGGACCGCGACGCTCCTCCTGCTCCTCCAAAACAGCTGCTCGCCCGTCGGCACGATTCGGGGAGAGGTCGTTGCGGGTCAGCCTGTCAAGGTCGCTCTGGTCGACGTGTCTCGTGACGTCTACCGAGAGGGCGTCGTGGACGGGACGAGCTACCGGGTCGCGTTGCCGCGCTTCACCAGCAAGCCGCGGGTCTTTGTCTACGGCGAGGGCAAGCCGGAGCATTGGGTCGAGAGCGAGGTCCTGACCGTCGCTGAGGGGAAGCAAGAGGCTCCCCCGCTCGCGCTCTGGTCTTCGCCGCTCGAGATCGTGATTCGGGACCGCAAGGCGCGCTTCGACTGGTCTCCGATCCCCGAGGGGCCGGGCTACCCCGGCCGCCGTCGCTACTCGCTCCTCCTCCGCTTCGACCGCACAGACGGCGAGAAGGGAGAGGCGACCCTGATTTGTGACAAGCCCAAGCGCTCGATCGAGATCGAAGAGCTGCGCGGGCTCTTGATGGAGTTCGATCCCGCAAAGCCGGAGGTCGTGATCGAACTCCGGGCCTACGACCCAGGCCAGCAGGAGGGGGCGCTCTGGGTCGGGCACCGTCGCAAGTGGATCGTTCCTGAGGTTCAGTGATGGACCTCGACGCCGAAATGCTCCGACTCGAAGCCGAAGCGCGCCGCCTCCTCGAGGCGCGCGAGGAGGAGGAGCGCGAGCTCCTCGCGGCCGAGGCCGAGCGGGCGGCAGCTGCAGAGAAGGCCGAGCAGGAGGCAAAGAAGGCCGACAAGAAGGCGGCCAAGAAGGCCCAGAAGGCGGCCAAGAAGGCGAAGGCGGCCGGGCTCGATCTGGATATTCCCGGGCTCCCCAGCCTCGGGCAGGCCGCGGCGCTCGCGCGAGGTGTTGAGCAGGCCAAGGAGGCGGCTGAGGTCGCGAGCAAGTGGACGCTCCTCCAAAAATTTGGAATGGGCGTGGTCGGGCTCGTCGTGTTCGTGGTGTGCTGGAAGCTGTTCTTGAGGACCGTCGTCGAAGGCGTCTTGGCGGTGGCCCTCCTGATCTTGATCTTGGTCGCGATCGGGAAACTGCTCGGCTGGACCAGGCGAAAAAAGGACGAAGATTGAATCGCGACGAATTGAAAGTCCTGATGCGGAACGCCGGGATTCGTCCGCGGAGGTCAAGCGGGCAGAACTTCCTCGTCGAGGAGGACCTCGCGAAGGCGATCGCTCGCGCCGGAGAGGTCGAGCCGGGTGACGTGGTCCTCGAGGTCGGGACCGGGTTTGGAATGCTGACGAAGCACCTGTGCGAGGTGGCGGGGCACGTGGTCTCGGTTGAGAAGGACCGCAAGCTGCACGCCGTCGCAACGGAGCTGCTCAGCGAGTTCGAGAACCTCACGATTCACGCGGGCGACGTCTTAAAGACCAAGAACGCTCTCGCGCCGGACTTGATCGAGGTCTTGCGTGAGCGACTTGGCCCCCAAGGGCGACTCCGGGTGGTCGCCAATCTCCCCTACAACATTGCGACTTCCCTCGTGATCCTGCTCCTCTCGGTGGAGCTCCCCGTAGACGCGATCGTAGTCATGGTCCAGCTCGAGGCCGCGGAGCGGTTCGCTGCTCGAAGGGGCGCCGAGGGCTTCGGCGCGGTCTCGCTCCTCTGCGAGGCGCTCTGTGAGCGGATCGAGCTCGTGCGAACCGTCCCTCCCGACGTTTTCATGCCTCGGCCCAAGGTGACCTCAGCCGTCGTTCGTCTCATTCCGCGAGCCGATCGCCACGAGGGATATCGAGACCTGTCCCGAGTGATCCGGGGCATGTTCAATTACCGGCGAAAGACCGTGCCCAAAGCAGCCAAGCTGGCGGCGAAGGCTGACTCCACCCTCGCCTGGCTGCCCGATGCGGTCGCGGCGCTCGGCCCGGACCCCGCGGCGCGGCCCGAAGACCTTACGCTGGTGGACTTTCGGCGACTGGTCCCGCCGGTCGAGAGCGATGGGTCCTGAGACCTTCTCCTCCAGCCGAAAAGGACTTATGCCGGTCTTGAGGGGCCCTGTCTTGTAACTCTGACGCACCGCGCGTAGAACCCTCGATCGGGTAGGGAGACCCTACCCGGTAGTGGAATATTGGCCCAAATCTCCGACAACGCGAAGGAACGCATTCGCGAGCGCATCGATATGGTTGCGCTGGTCTCGGAGTATGTACAGCTCAAGCAGCGGGGCCCCGACGATTTCTGGGGGTGTTGCCCCTTCCACGACGAGAAGAGCCCTTCGTTTCACATTCGCCCCGAGCGTGGCAGCTACAAGTGTTTCGGCTGCGGCAAGGGGGGGGATATCTATCGCTTCGTAGAGGAGACGGAGGGTCTCACCTTTCGCGAGGCCCTCGAGCGCCTCGCCTCGCGGGCCGGCGTCGAGGTCGAAGCCCAGACTCCCGAGGAGCGCGAGCGCCGCGAGCGACGAGAAGGTTGGTTTCGGACGAGCGCCCTCGCGGCTGAGTTCTTCGCGAACACCCTCTGGTCGGAGACGCCTGCGGGCGAGCTCGGTCGCGCCACGCTCAAGGAGCGCGGGATCAGCGACGAGACGGCCAAGGCGTTTGGGATCGGCGTCGCCCCGGAGGCCTGGGACGCGCTGTTCCAGTCTGCTCGCAAGCGGAATCTGTCCCTCCAGTCGCTCCTCGACTTGGGGCTCTTGCGTCAGAAGGACCCGAACAAGAAGCCCTACGACTTCTTCCGCAATCGGCTGATGTTCCCGATTCGCGACGAGCAGGGCAAGGTCCGCGGCTTTGGGGGCCGAACTCTAGACGGCGACGAGCGCAAATACGTCAACTCGCCCGAGGTCCCCGGGTTCTACGAGAAGCGCCAGCTCCTCTATGGGCTAGACAGCGCGCGCAAGGCGAAGGCCAAGCGGTTGGTCGTGGTCGAGGGATACATGGACGTCGTGATCCCGCACCAGTCGGGACACACCGAGTTCGTGGCAGCGCTCGGAACGGCGTTCACCGTTGAGCAAGCCAAGCTGGCCAAGCGCTACGTCGAGGAGGTCGTCCTCCTGTTCGACGGCGACGCCGCTGGCGCCGCAGCGACGCTCAAGGCGCTCGCGACTCTGGTCGCGGTCGAGGGGATCAGCGTCCGCGTGGCCCGCCTCCCCGCTGGGATGGATCCAGACGACGCCGTTCGCCAGAACCCTGAGCTGCTCGAGACGGCGCTCGCGAACGCCGAGGACTTGATCGGGTTCGTGATTGCCCAGGCGATGGTCGGCTACGACTCCGCGACCGGGACGGGCCGCCGACGAGTCGTCGAGGCTTCGATCCGCCTCCTGGCTCGAATCCCGGACCGAATCCGACTGTTCCAGGAGCTTGGCGTCGTCGCGCGACGGTTTGGGCTGCCCGAGCAAGTCCTGCGGGACGCGATGTCGAACGAGAAGCAGAACATTCAGCGCGAGGTGATCGGTCGTCGCAATCGCGCGGCGCGCCGCGCAGGTAGCAGTAACGAGGGGCCGCCTGACGGGACCTTCGACGAGCCTCCGGGCGGCGGCCAATACCAAGGCGGTGGCCAATATGGGGGTGGCCAAAGCGGTGGCCCCTCTGGTGGCGGTTCGTCTCGAGGAGGGCAGTACCGAGGCGGACGGTCCAAGGACCGCAAGCCCTGGCGCAAGAAGGACAAGGACGGCCTCGAAGAGTCCCCGGCGGGGCCAATGCGGCCCCTCGGTTCGGACCACAGGCCTGCGGCCGTAGCGCGCGAGGAGTATCTCCTCGAGGCTCTGCTTGCTTCGCCCGAAGCAGCGGCGCGGCTGGCCAGTGAGGGCTACGGGCCCCAAGATTTCAATCCGGGTCCCTGCCAGCGAGTCGCTGGTGCGATCTTCGCCCTCGCGGCGGAGGGGCGACTCGATCCGGCGACGGCTATGGGACTCCTCGAGGAGCCTGGAGCCCGGGATCTCTGCGCGCGCCTAATGGGGCGCTTGGACGCCGAGAACAAGAACTACGAGCGCGAGCTAACGGGAATGGCGGCGCTACGTACTGCGCGCCTCCGAGCTCGCCAAGAGGAAGTCGGGCGGGCGATCCGTGCGACACAGGACAAGGAAACAAAAACTCGCCTGCTGGCCGAGCTCGGACGATTGCGTGCGCAGCTTCAGCAGGGGCCAATGGCGGCAGAGGCCCATTAAGACCGCTCAATGGGCACCTCGGTGCTAGAACGGTCAGGCGAGATTAAGGAGAGTCTAGTGGCAGCTGGTGGACGCGCTTCGGGCGCCAAGACACCGGAAGATCCAGAGAACCAGGCCTTCCAGGCTGGTGGCAAAATCGTGAGTGCCGAAGACGACACCACGAAGATGACCGCCGAGGAAGTCCAGGACGAGCTGGAGTTCGGACCCGAGGACGGGGAAGAGTACGAAGAGCAGCTCGCTGAAGAGCTCGCGGATCAGAACGAGAAGATCGACGATCCGGTTCGGATGTACCTGACCCAAATGGGTGAGATTCCGCTCCTCTCTCGCGAGAAGGAGCTGACCCTCGCCAAGCGGATCGAGGTCTATCGGAAGCGGTTCCGGTTCTTGCTCGTGAGCAACCACGAGATGCTTCAGCGCTCGGTGGACATTCTCGAGAAGGTCCGGGCCAACGATCTGGCCTTCGACCGGACGCTCAAGATCGCAGGCACCGACACGACGGGTGCTACCAAGCCGAAGCTCACGATCCGCCTCAACTCGGTGATCGACGCGGCGAAGGAGATCATTCGCGAGACCTACAAGCTCTACCTCCGGAGCCGCGAGCCCAAGCTCAGCGACGACGAGCGTCGGAAGCTCGTTCGCGCGATCAAGGTTCGCCGTCGACGCGGGACGGTGATGCTCGAGGAGTGCGGGATCCAGATCAAGATCGTCCGGCCTTGGCTCGACGACATGCGCAACGACTATCGCGACATGAAGTACATGCGCCGCTTGATGCGCGGGACCGGCAAGGCCGCCGAGCGGGCGGCTGAGAAGCTGCGGACGCTCGAGGACAAGTACGGCGAGGAGTTCGACTACACGTCGCGCCTCGGCGACTACAACCGGACCTGGACCAAGGCCCACGCCAACGAGCTCTCGGGCTCGGCTTCGACCATGGACCGTCGGATGCGCATGATCGAGAAGCGCTTCGCGGCCTATGAGAAGGCCAAGCGTGAGCTCTCGGGCGGAAACCTCCGCCTCGTGGTCTCGATCGCGAAGAAGTATCGGAACCGCGGCCTGAGCTTCCTGGACTTGATCCAGGAGGGGAACACGGGCCTCATGAAGGCCGTCGAGAAGTACGAGTATCGGCGCGGCTACAAGTTCTCGACTTACGCCACCTGGTGGATTCGCCAGGCGATCACCCGCTCGATCGCCGACCAGGCCCGCACGATTCGAATCCCGGTCCACATGATCGAGACGATGTCGAAGCTGCGGAACCTGCAGAAGCGACTCCTTCAGAAAATGGGTCGCGAGCCGACGATCGAGGAGCTCTCGGCGGAGCTCAAGATCCCGGTTGCCGAGTGCCGTCGGATCATGAAGATCAGCAAGCACCCGATCTCGCTCGACCGCCCGATCGGCGAGAGCGACGACGGCTTCTTCGGCGACTTCATCGAGGACAAGGCGGCCGAGTCTCCGGTCAACGCCGCGACCTACGAAATGCTGAAGGACAAGCTCGAGAAGGTCCTCGAGACGCTCACCTTCCGCGAGCGCGAGATCATCAAGCTCCGCTACGGGATTGGTGACGGCTACACCTACACGCTTGAGGAGGTCGGCCGGATCTTCAAGGTCACGCGCGAGCGCGTCCGCCAGATCGAGGCCAAGGCCGTTCGCAAGCTGCAGCACCCGGTTCGGAGCCGCATGCTGGAAGGCTTCCTGGAGGCCGTGCCCCGCTAGGGGGACGGCTCTGCGAATGGCTACTGGTGAGGGTTTCAACCTCGAGGCGCTGCGCAGCTTGGGTGACGTCGACCGGCGACTGAACCGGGCGCGCCGTCGGCTGGAGCGCGCCACGGATTTGGCCGCGCCTCAGCGGACTCGCGTGAGTGGGATCAAGGCCGAGCTAAAGGAACTCGCGGTCAGCATCCGCGAGAGCCAGAAGGCGATCAAGACCCACGAGCTCGAAATGGGCAGCCGGGAGGCCGATCGCGAGAAGGCAGAGGTCGCGCTGAACCAGGCCAAGTCGAACAACGACTATCAGACTTTCCTAGGCGTGATCGAGCGCAAGAAAGTGCAAGTCTCTGAGAGCGAGACTTTGGTTCTCGAGGCCTACGAGGTCCACGAGGCGAACGAAGCCAAGACCGTCGCCGGCAAGGCGCGCCTCAAGTCTCAGGAGAAGGAGTTGGCCGAGGCCAACCTCCGGGTCAAGGCTGAGGAGGAGTTGGTTTCGGCCGAGGTCGCCAAGGAGGAGGCCTGCCGGGCCGAGGCCGCAGGCCAGCTCTCCCAGAAGCACCTCGCCCTCTACGAGCGCCTTCGCGAGCAGCAGAGCGACCCCTTGGCTGAGATCCGCGACGGAATGTGCCAGGGCTGCGGGCTCACGGTCCGCCCCGAGCAGATCTCCCTGGCACGAGGCGCCAAGCTCCTCGTGACCTGCGGCAACTGCCAGCGGATCCTCTGGATGGTCCCCCCCGCCTAACAGGGGGACCCGAGGACAGAGTCCAAGGAGAGACAAGAGACGTTGGAGGGCTAGGCGATCGCCGCTGGGGTTTGCCCCAGGGGAGGAAAGTCCGGGCTCTATAGGGCAGGGTGGTGGCTAACGGCCACCGGGAGTAATCCTAGGGAAAGTGCCACAGAAAACAAACCGCCTCCCGTGGCTTCGGTCGCGGGCGGTAAGGGTGAAAAGGTGCGGTAAGAGCGCACCGCGGCAGTGGTGACACTGCTGGCAGGGTAAACCCCACCTGGAGCAAGACCAAATAAGGGAGGAGAGGCGGCCCGTCTCGTTTGACTTCTGGGTAGGTCGCTCGAGGCCGTCGGCAACGGCGGCCCTAGATGGATGGTCGCCCCGGAGAGCGTCATTGGCGCTCGAAGGACAGGACCCGGCTTACCGGCCCTCCAACAACATGATTCACCCCGGGAGCAATCCCGGGGTGAATCGCTGTACGGCTGCTGGCTGTATGGCGTCCTAGGGACGAAGAAATGGGCCAGGAAGCCAAGAGGCCAGGAAAAGAGAGCCAACCCCATTCCTGGGTTCCTGGGTTCCTGGCTAAACTCTCTCTTCAGTTGGATGGTCGTGAGGGTTGCCCACGTGCCTGCTCCTGGGTAAAACACTTCGCTTGGATGGCCCTCCCGGGCCACCCAGTTGGAGACGCAATGAAGTACGAAATCCACTCCCAGGACTACCGCCCGGTGGTGTTCCAGGACAAGTCGGCGGAGGTCTCCTTCCTGACCCGCTCCACGATTCGTACCAAGCAGACCATCGTCTGGGAGGACGGGATCGAGTATCCCCTCCACAACGTCGATATCAGCAGCGCGAGCCACCCCTTCTACACGGGCAAGCAACGCTTCGTCGACGCCGCCGGTCGGATCGAGAAGTTCCGTCGCAAGTTCGGCAACGACTACACCCAGAAGCCAAAGGGCGCCAAGAAGGTCGAGAAGAAGGAAGAGGAGTGGGACGAGTAGGCACTCCCCACACCCGTCTCCACGCGAGCCGTCTCCACGCGAGCGGCACACAAGAACCGCGGGCTTTGGCTCGCGGTTCTTTGCGTGTGGACAGGGCTCTGTTCGAGAAGGCGCGCTAGCCCGCCCAGCCGTCGACGAAGGGTCAGGCCGCGACAAGCGGCGGGCGGGGATACAGCGCCTGACGTAGCAACGGTTAAGTGCGCGAGAGCGGGGAAGCTCAGAGAGGCCGATTGGCAAGGTCTGGGGGGCGGGCGGGGGTAAACC
>JAESQQ010000293.1 GCA_016765095.1 Planctomycetota bacterium
CCCCGCCACGGCCTCGAGCGTCAAGCTCGCGCTGGCCTGAGCCGCGCCGGTCGCGTCGCGGCCCTCAACGGTCCAGGTCCCGCCCCGATCGGCGGCAGTCAGGACCAAACGCTCGGCGGCGTCGAGGGGCCGGAGGCTCCCCTGAGGCCCGCGGGCGAAGAGCTCGAGCGCCGGTGACTCGCGAGGGACACTCCAGGCCCGGAGCGCGCTCCCGCCGAGGTTAGCCAACGCGATCCCTGCTTTCCCCTGCTGGAGGGTCAAAGTCAGCGTCTTGCCCGGGGCCAACTTGCCCTTCGCGGACACGATCGCCCCGTCGTAGGCATACGCTTCGACTGCGATTGGGGCCGCGCCAAGCGCTATGCCTTGCGCCACCGAACCGGGCCGGACGCGCAAGGGAGGCGCCACGAGCCAGTGGGAGTCCTCTTGGCGGGGGAAGCGGGGGGGAGGGCTCCAAGCGAGATCGACGGGGACCTCCGCCGGGAGTCCCGCGATCTTGAGTCGGACGACTCGGAGCTTGACCTTGCGGGTCCGCTCACGGGCCTTCCCGAGGTTGACGCGGAAGGCGCGCGCGGCCGCGGCGCCTTGGGCGAGGCCGATCCTGAGGACATGGTCCATGACCTCGCGGGAAGCGCCGGCGTTGCCGGTCGCTCGCCCGAACAGCTCGGGGGCGAGCCCCAAGCGCGCCCCAAGCGCACGGTCGAGGTCTTTGGTCAGCTCCGGGCCAGCTGCCTTGCGGGCCTTGGAGACCCAGCTGAAGAGCGCCCCTCCCGTCTTCTCGAGGTCCGCTTGCGCCGCTGTGAAGGACTCTAGGAACAAAGTGTAGATCTGTGCGAGCGCGTGGCTGCGCGTCGCGAGCAGTTGGAGCCCGAGATCAGAGCTCTCGAGAAGGCAGGACACGATCGGCTCGATCGGGTGAATGCGCTCGGATCCACGCACCCAGCGTCCCTCGGCCGGAAGCCAGAAGTGGAGCCGAAAGTCGTTCCGATCGCAGTAGACGTTCCAGGTCGTGGTCGCTTCGAGGCCGGGCAGGGCGTCGAAGGCTCGGCGATAGGCCTTGACCATAGGCACGGCCTCCGCCATCGGCGCGCCGCGTCGTCCAGCGACAACCGAGCGAAGCTCGCGGGTTCGGGTCTTGCGGCAGTCGTCGCGGTTCTCTTGGATTGCGCTGAGGAGGGCCTCAGTACGCCGCTCCAGGTCGACCTCGACCGCGGCCAAGGTCTTGCGAATCGCTTTCCCGTCGCTGACTGCGTCGAGCTCGGGGAGCTTGGCGAGACGCACGAGGAGGCGGAGGAGGAGGAGGCTCTCGGGCTTGGCGTCGCGATCGAAGAGGCGGAGTCCTGCCTCGAGCCTGCCGGCGGCGCTCGGCGTCGTGAGGCGGTGCTTGAGCAGCGCGCTCTGGCTCGCGAAGTGGATCAGGCGTGGGCCGCGCTTGCGCTCGCGAATCACCTTTGTGCTTTGCACGCTATCGAGGTCATGGTGGAGGCTCTGCACGTCGAGGCTGATCCCACGCTGTCGGACCTCGAGCCACTTCAGCTCGTCTAGGAGGCCAGCCCCCACGTCCTCTCGGAGGCGCTTGAGGGCTGCGCCGCCGGTCTCGACGCGAGCACCCTCGCCGAGGGTCACGTCGGCGAAGACCGCCTCCAGGAGGCCGGCCTTGAGCTCGAGTTCGTCCCCCATTCGACGAAGGTCGCGGGCGCGCGGAGACGCCGCGACCGCGTCGAGGAGGAGCTGAAGGCGCTTGGGGAGTCGAGGCTCCCCGCTCAGTTTGAGCGCCGCGGGCGCTCCGCGATCGGCCGCCACGAGGCAGAGCGTGCGCGCCACGGCGTCAGCCGCCTGCGCGATCTGCTCTTGATCGAGAGGCTTAGCGCTCACAAGCGAGGCGCCTAGGAAGACCGCTGCCAGTCCGGCGGCCCAGCGGGCGGAGCGAGTCGGGGACCCCTTCCCCAGCGTCCTCACTGGACCTCCTGGGGGGGGACTTCGCGGGCGACTCGCGGGGGCGGCAGGCTGGCGTCCCCCTCCAGAGCGACCTCGCCTCCCAGCCCCTCGAAGCGAGGCTTCCCGCCAAGTTCGCTGCGCTTGGTCTCCGCTCCACCGGGCTCGACCCAGGTCTGTTGCCCGGCTCGCACGAAGGGGATTCGGCGTCCGCTGGTTGGATCCACCCACGAGCCTGTGGGTCGCTCGGCGCTGGGCCCCTCCTTGGCTGCCGCGAGCCCCTTGGCGCCGCCCAGGGGGCGAGTCGCTTCCGCGAGGGTCTCGTCGGCCCGAATCGTCCGGAGCACGGCTCCGGGGAGCTTCTTCCCCGCGGCGGCCAGGAAGGCTCGAGCCTGTTCGGAGCGGCCGGCTTCGAGCGCTGTGCGGAGGCCGTGAGAGAGCTTCGACCATGCCCCCGGCTCTTTGATGCGGCCTGCGAATCGACTGGCTGTCGTCAGGTCTCCGCGGACAAGGGCCCGGGCCAGGCGGGCTCGGGCGAGGGCGTCGGCGGTTGTCCCGGCGGCCAGGGCGTCCTCCCCAGCCAAGACCCCGCTGGCAGGCTCCGCTGGGGCCAAGAGACTGAGGGAGTGGGGGTCGGGTTCGCCGCCGCGAGCGTAGAGCCGCAGCGCTTCCCGCAGGAGTTCACTTGCTCTTGCCAGTCGGCGGAGGTGCTGACGCGCGAAGGGAACCCACGGGCCGAGGGTCACCGCTTCGGGGGGCCTGAGCGCGAGCAAGTCACCCTCGCGGGCTAGGACCGGGCCCAAGAGCCCCCCGGCCTGGCTCGGATCGCCGAGTTTGGCTCGACGAGCGGCAGCCTCTTCACCGCGACCGAGGATCTCGAGGTAGATGCTCGCGAGGGCCTTGGCCGACGGGCCTTGAGGGCCCAGCCCTATGACGCTAAACGCTCCCTCCACGTCACCCCGCCAAAGCCGTGAAGCAGCGACCTCTGCTCGGATCGCGCGAGCGGCGCCAGGGGTCGCGTTTTTGATCACGACTTCGAGCGCGCTCGAGTCCCCGTCGTGGCGGGCTCCTCGAGCCTGGACGGCGACCACGTAGTCGCGGAAGGCTGCCGTCGGCTCTGGGCTCGCTTCTGGAAGCGCCCAGGCGGCCTCGGCGGCCGTCCCGCTCAACGTCCGGGCCTTGAGCACGCCGAGGCAGGGCCACGGATCGAGGCCCTCGAGCATGTCCTCGAGCTCAGCTCGAACTCGGCTTCCGGTCGTCCCTCCGTCCAGCTTGCGCCAGATCGCCGCGATCGCCTCCAAGGCGTCTGCCTGGCTCCGATAGGGGCCGCGCCGAGCGACTCCAGCAGCTTCGACCAAGGTCGCCGGGTCCCGGGCCTCGGAGCCGGTCAGGGTCGCGAGCCGCCAGGCGGTGTCGCCCGCATGTGCGCCTTCGAGGGCTCGCAGGAAGAACGCGCTCGCCTCGTCTCGCTTTCCCCGGCGGAACGCGATCTCACCTAGGTAGTAGTACTTGGCCGCGCTGGCCTCAGGCAGGCGCCGAAAGCGTGACTCGGCTCCGCTCAGGTCTCCCGTCGCCAAGAACGAGCGCGCCTCGCCCAGCGCCGCTCGCTGGCGATCGAGGGTCGTCGTTCCGCTGTCTTCGAGGATCTCGCGAAAGACCGCCAGAGCCTCCTTCGGTTTGTTCTCCGTGAGGAGGCGCTCACCCTCAGCCACTTGGTTCTGAGCACCGACGGCGCAACTCGCGAGCGCCAAGGCGCCCACGAAGAGGATCGCGACTCGCGCGACCCTGGTTCTTTGGCTCGATCGCCTCATGAACACTCCTCGATTAGCCCACGGGGGCAGGCGCCCAATGGACGGGTCGCCCAATGAACGGGTGCAGAGTGTAGGGCACCTGACCCCTAGTGCAGCCCGCCAGAAGTTCCGGTACGGGTGAATGTAGGGGCGGGGTTTACAGCTC
>JAESQQ010000294.1 GCA_016765095.1 Planctomycetota bacterium
CCCCTCGAGCGATGTGTCCGCTGCGCGAACGCTCGGGGCGGTTCCCTAGGTGCTGCTGATCAATCCTGGAATCCTGGAACGGTAACGCGCTGAACTATGGGCGGGGAACGATCAAGACCATGTGTGGGCTTCGAGTGATCTTGAGGTCTCTCACGTCACACACTTCTTGAAGGATCGTGAGCCAGGGAGCTCGGATCCAGGAGCCTGTTACTCGTGCTGGGTCTCTGGCGAGATCCTGTGCAAGGCTGATGTTGATTCCGGTGGCCTTCGCTAGCCGCTCAATGAACTGTTCGCAACTCAGATTCTCCACGACCAGGTCAACCCGCTGAACCGCTTCTATCGTGAGCACGAATTGCCCGGACTCATCTGGAGCAAGAACCAGCCCGGACAACTCCTTGTCTGGCTTTGGCCTTACCCATAGGACCTCGGCTGCAGGGGGCCTCTTGAGTTGGGACTCCAGAGCAGGTGCACCTACAGCATGGCTTCGAGATCGCTGGCAGCTTCTGCCCGACCTGCGAACACCGGTTCCAGGCGCAGAAGGTCGCCGGCACCCAGCGCGAGGGGACGATCCGCCATGCCCGCACGGCCAAGGAGCCCAAGAGCCTCGGCCAGCCCGGAAGATCACTTTGAGGCCAGACTGGGTGGTGGTTCGGGGCGCCGTCACGCGCCAAGGTGTCCGAAGGAAGTTCCAGACTCAGAGAAGGTCTCTGTCGCTCGTCACGCTTGCTCCTACCGAACCTCGCGAGGCGGACTCAAGGCCGAGTCGATTCGCTGCTCAACGTTGGCCCGGGGAGGACTCGCTGCCGCGGGACTGTCAGCTCCAAATCCGCGTTGCGCGATCGCCATCCCGAAGAGCATGGCCCCCAGGAACACGTAGACCTCCGGGCGGAGCGTCGCCACGTCAGCGATGGCTGGACCCGGGCACACTCCACTAAGGCCCCACCCGATGCCGAAGATCGCGGCCCCTGCCAAGAGCCTCGGGCTGATCCCTGTGCGGCTTCGGATCCCTGGCAAGACCCCCCCGAGAATCGGACGCTCACGTCGGTGAACGACGAAGTTCATGAAACCGAAGGTCCCGATTGCTCCTATCATCACGAACGCTAGGCTGGGATCCCACGCGCCGCCGCTGACGTCTAGGAACGCGAACACCTTCGCTGGGTTGCTCATTCCAGAGAGGACGAGCCCGACCCCGAACAAGAGCCCTGGGACCAGGAACAGAGCGTCTCTCTTCACAGGGAGCCCCCAAAGAGCTGGCCTCGAGCGAAGACCACGAGGCCTGCTGTCGCCATGAAGGTGAGCGTCCCGGCCAGGCCACCTGACGACCCTCGGGAGATCCCGCACACTCCGTGGCCGCTGGTGCAGCCACCCCCGAGGCGTGTCCCAAACCCGACCAACACGCCAGCGATTGCCAGTGTCCCAAGCCCTCCTGCGCGAGAGAAGTCCACGACCGCTGCGCTAGGGAGCGCTTGGAAGGTCAGGGCGCCTCCAGCCACAATGCCGATTAAGAACCAAACTCGCCACGGCACGTCTCCGCTCGGCCGGAGGACTCGGGCGACGACCCCGCTCAGGCCCGCGATCTTCCCGTTTAAGAGGAGCGTGAGCCCCGTGGCGAGTCCGATCAGAACTCCTCCCACTAGAGCTGATCCGGGAGAGAAGGCCGCCCAATTCACTAAACTCGCTCCGTCGCGTTGGCCGAGCTGAAACCAGCTGGACCCCTGTTGTGCCTTCGGGAATCAGCGCTCGCCAGCGCTAATGTCGACGACTCTTGGGAGGAAGAGGGAGCGGGCTGCTGCTGCCCCTCTTGACGGTTAGGCCGAGCGATTCAATCCTGCTGATGACCCGGTTCTTCAGGGTATGGTGAGACTTGGACCGGAGGGCCCCCCTGAGCCACCCACCAGATCCAAACGCGACGCTCTTCTGCGACCCAGCAGGCAGAGTCGTACGCGCCTCGCCCCGGGCGCTCTCCCTCCTTGACCCGAGGGATCCAGTCGGAACTCCCCTCAGCTCCCTGTTCGAAAGCTCCGACCTCAGGCGAGCGCTCGAAAGGAGAGAGGGCTGGGTCGGCGCAGCCGCGTTGAACAGGCGTCCTGGAGAGCTGCCCGTGGCGGGCCACCAAGCGGTTCTCATCGAAGTCGCGCTGATTCAGCTAGAGGCCGGTTGGCTCACGGTGCTCTCTCCGAGTCGGGATGCTGAGCAGGGACGCCAGGTGCTTCGGGCAGTGCAGGCGGAAGCTCGCGCACGAGTCTCCCGGGCCCTGCAAGAGCCAACCCCCTTGGCGGAGCGACTTGGGGCAGCCCTAGACGCGATCCTCGCGTTGGAGGACCTAGGCGTAGCGGCGAGAGGCGGTGTGTTCCTGCGTGTCGACTCTGGGGACCAACGGGAACTCGAGCTCGTCGCCACACGAGGTGCGTTCACCGATGAGTTCCTGGCGGCAGAGGGTCGGGTTCCCTGGGGAGAGTGCCTCTGCGGCCGGGCGGCTGAGTCAGGAGAGATTCTCGTCTCTCAGGACTGCTTCGAGGACGAGCGCCACCAACGTCAGTACCTTGGCATGCAGGCCCATGGCCACTACATAGTGCCTTTGATGGCCAGTGGCGAAGCCTTGGGCGTGCTGTTCCTGTACACCGAGCCCCACCCCACCCGGGCAGAGTGGAGGATCCCCTTTCTCCGAGAGATCGGCGAGCTGATTGGACTCGCGATCACCAACCACCACCTCGCCGAGCGCATTCGTGTCTCTCTCCAGGAGGCCGAGGCTGCCTCGCGCGCGAAGACCCGGTTCTTGAGTTTGGTCAGTCACGAGATCCGCAATCCCCTCACCACGATCTCCTCTACCCTCCAAGTTCTCAAGCGAGAGCAGGCGCCGGAACTCGTCGTCAGCGCTCAGGAGGCCACGGCGGACATTCTGCGCCTCGTGACCGACCTACTCGACACGACCAAGATCGAGGCCGGGAAGCTGGAGGTCGAGGCCGTCGACTTCGATGTCTGCCACGTCCTCAGCGGACTAGCCATGTTGCATGCCCCCCAGGCTGAAACCAAGGGAGTTAAGTTGGTCCTCGAGGTCGACGGAAGGCTGATGTGCGCAGCCGTGGGTGATCCGCTTCGGCTCCGTCAAGTCCTGGAGAACCTCCTCGGAAACGCGATCAAGTTCACCGAGCGAGGAGAGGTCCGATTGCGAGCTCGCGAGACACCCCGCGAAGGGAGGCGCTGGCTGGAAGTCGAGGTGGTCGACTCGGGGCCTGGCATCTCGCCCAAGGATCAGGAGCGGTTGTTCACCCCCTACGCTCAGGGAAGCACGGCGACTGCCCGAAAGCATGGCGGAACGGGTCTCGGTCTAGGAATCGCGCGTCAGCTCACAGAGCTCATGGGGGGGGAGCTGTTCCTCGAGAGTGAGCTGGGTGCTGGAACCACGGCGCGGGTCACAATGCCGCTGACGAATGCCTAACCAAACTCGCCGAACGCCCGTGAATGAGGTCTTCTCGATCACTGCCTGACGGGACGGGCGCCCTTCGAGGGGCCCACGAGCGGGCAGGTTGGTTCGAATCCGCTCAGCGATTTCTAGAGCTTGACCGCTTTGGCTGTCCCCCGTTGGCGATCCAGACCCAGGCCGTGTCTTTGTCTCGTGGGATCTCGGTCTCGTACTGCTGCTCCAGCTCCTCTCGCGAACTCTCGTGCTTGGGGTCAGCTGCGAGGAGAGCCCAAGCGGCCGCGAGCGAAGGGTTCCGTTTGGCGAACCTGCGCTCCATGCCGTACCAGTAGATTTTGGCGAGTTCGTCCTGGGCCTTCTTGGCGTTTCGAATCGCGGCGTAGCGCGTCAGGAGAAAGCCGAGGGGTCCTGCCTCGGCTCGCTCTATCGGCAGCCGATTATCGAGAAGGAGCGCTCCCCAACGCACGAAGGCGTCCGGCTCGTCTGCAGTTCCCGCCGTCTTGGCGTAGCAGTAAGCAGCTCCGGAGAAGTCGTATTGATCTCGCTCTAGGTCCTTGCCGAGCCGATACCACGAGGTCCCTTTGGCGTGCTGAGCGTCGATCGTGTCCTGATCGTTCCTGGCCAGCGCACTGGCTCGGTCCAGCGCTTTCCAGTCCAAGGTGGGAATGGGTGGCTTGGCTAGGAGGGTCACGGGACTGGGGCTAGGAGAGGGGAGCGGCTGCGCGGGCGAAGGGGAGAGGGTGGAACTCGGGGTCACCTCGGGAGGAGAGGGCGCTGAGGGGCGCGGCCAATACGAAAACGCTAGCGCCGCCGCCAGTGTCAGCGCGGCGGCCAACCCGACGACCAAGGGGGCTCGACTCCGGCTCTCGAGCCCCTCCCCAGACAAGTATCGGTCGAGGTCCTCGACGACCGCAGCTGCGCTCGGATAGCGATCGGCGGGGTCCTTCGCGAGGCAGCGCAAACAGATCGCGTCGAGGTCTTTGGGAATCCCGCTCGTGCAGTCGCTCGGGCGAGGTGGGGGGCGCGGGGACCTCGACGAGAGAGCCAGTCGAAGCTAAGGCTGCCCCGAGTTACCCTGCTCAGCGCAAGCCAGGAGTTTCATGGCCGAGTCCGAAGTGGAGGGCGAGGCCGCCACCGGCTCTGTGGAGAGCACGCCCTTGACTACGCGGGACACTGAGCATTGGAGTCAAGCCCAGCTCTCCGGCTACGAGAGGTCGCGCCCCCCAACGTCGGGGCCCCTACCCACGCGGTTCTGGAGGCTCCGCCAGACCCGAGCCTCGTTCAAGGCATGAGGGAACGGATCGGCCCTTACGAGGTCCTCGAAGAGATCGCACGCGGCGGACAGGGGCTGGTGCTGAAGGCCAGGCACGTTGGGCTGGGGACGTAAGCAACAACTCCCACACCCGGGAGGCCGCCCAAGCAGCCCTCGAGCGGATAGAAAGTCGGGAACGTCGTCGGCGGGAGCAGGCAGACGAGCCCGAGTGACCCGTCTCGTGGCGGCCAGGGCGTGGTGCTGAAAGCCAGGCATTTCGAATTGGGGACGCTCGTGGCGGTCAAGGTGCTCCTTGATCTAGACCCCGAATCGCTAGCGCGCTTTCAGCAAGAGGGCAACGATCCCGAGAGAGGAGGCGTTTCACATCTGAAGGATCGAGCGTTGCCCGTCAGTGGCTCTCGCTCCACCCCTCGCCAAGAAGCCGGGCCCACGGAGGCGGGCACCAACACTGATGAATCGAGAGCGTCTCCCCGCTGGCTTGCAGACCTGCACGACCCAGGGCGAGCGACCGCCACGGTTCTGGTGAGCCCAGGAGTTGTGCGGTGGTGCGCAGCGTGCTTGTCCAGCCAGTCAACTCCAACCAGGGATCCGGTGAAGCCCTCCATTCAATCCTCCCGAGAGACCTGCCCAAGCGCCGATCGGTTCGGGCTGGGGCAGTTCCTTGGTTCTGATCCAGGGGAGTCCCGTTCGAGGGTGGGTCGAGCAATCAAGACTGCGATGCCCTGCCGTATCCATGCGCGCGGGCCCTCGCTACCGCTGGCGGGCGCATGACGAGCCCAGACGTGATCTCGCCAGTGGCGGCCCCAGTAAAGCCTCGGTTCGGCAAGCTCGAGTCCGTGTTATGTACAGCGCTGGTCGTATCAATCGTGCTCGTGGGGGCGCTGCGGACGACCTGCGTGTGCGTCACCGGAAGCAGCCACTCGCACTCACTGACCTCCCACTCCCACGAGGGGGAGAGCCACGCCCCCCTCGAGGAAGCGCACAAGGCCAATGGACCTCTAGGCCTCGAAAGTCCTGAGTGTGATTGCACCACGCTCAGGTCCCCGATCCGCGCAACGGAGGAGGGTTCGCCAGCCGCGGCGGCTGGCGAGGTCGCCTGCCTGGCGGCGAGTTGCCAAGGGCCGCTCGTCCAACCTTCCTACCGGCACCCGAAGGCTCCGAGAGCCCGCCCACCTCCAGATTCTGACCTCCGAATGCACCTCCTCTACTCCGTCTTCCTCCTCTGATTTCAGGTGTCTCGCACCTGAGCCAACTCGATCTGGGCCTCCGGGCCAGCGAGTTAGTGGGCCTCGTCCCGTCACGCAACCATTGGAGGAATTGTGTTCCAGAGCAAATTGTCAGTCCCCGACCTGTTTCAGAGCGGCAACGGTCACTAGTGCTGCCCATCACAAGTTGCGGTACACCCCATTGCTTTCGTAGGGGAGGGGTTTACAGCTCCTGACGTATCAAATCTCAAGATAAGAGCCCGTCTGTCTCGCCGAGACAGACGTCGGGCG
>JAESQQ010000295.1 GCA_016765095.1 Planctomycetota bacterium
GCGAGTTCGGGTCGCGCGATTAAGCGATGCGCTACAGCAGGGCGAGCTTGTCCGAGGGCGGTTTCGTTGCTTGCGCGTGCGCCGGAGTCGGGTCGCGTTAGGTCGGCTTCGCGCCGCGATTGCCGATTTCGTGACAGCCTCTCGTGCTCGTGCTCGTCCTCGAACGATCGCGTTGTTGTCGCGAAACCCGTGAACTGCCGCTAGGGAAGCGGTGCCGGAATCCGGGGCGCAGCCCCAGGAGGAGCGGGAGCGCTGCTCCTACTCGTCGTCGTCCGCGAGGGCGTCGTCGAGCTCGCCCATGTCGATCTCGAGTTCCTCGTCGGCCTCCACGTCCTTGGCGTCCTCGACGGCGCTCTCGAGGGAGTTCTTATCGAAGCCCTTGTCGGCGCTCTCGATCAAGGCTGAGCCGCGCGCGAGGAGCCTCGCGATCTCCTTGCGATCGTCTTCGTTGACGAACTCGCTGACCTCAAGGTTGCGCTTCACGCGCCGGACCGTGAACTCCAGTTCGGTCAGCTGCTCGTTGTACTTGTCGCGCTCGCTTAGGAGCCGCTTGAGGAACTTCTTGATCTCTTTGCGCTCGGTAATGAAGCGCTTCATCTTGAGCGTGTCGTTCCTCTTGCGCTTCTTCATGTCGCGGAGCTTGATCAGCTCGCGCTTGTTTTCACGCAGGTCCTTCTTGAAGCGGGAGATCACGGGCAGGAGCTTGCGGTTCACGATCCGCTTGACCTTGGCCTCGGTCTCGAGCAGCTTCGCCAGTTCGGCGTTCTTGACCTGGGTATCGAGGCTCTCCGTCTTCTCAGCCGTCTGTGACGCTGGGGCGCTGGCGTTGAGTTCGTGCCCCTCGTTCGACATCAGGGTCAGGAGCATGCAGAGGAGGCAGATCGCTCCTCCGCCAGCCAAGAACACCAAGAGCACGAGGAGCAGCTTGCTGCCCCCGCCGGGTTTGGCGGTGCCGTAGGGAGTGTCCCAATGAGGGGTGTTGCCGTAAGGGGTGTGGCTCACTGCTGGCTGCCTCCTCTTCCTGCGCGCCTCCAGGAAGCGCCCGGCGGCCAGGTTAGCACCCGAGGAGCAAGGCGGGCGTTCCAAAGCTCCCCCCTCCGTGTAGCGCCAGGGTCAGAGCCTAACCATCCAGTTGCTCGGACGCCGAATCCCACCTACTGTCAACGCATGCCCCGCTCCCTTCCCAGCGCGCGATTCGATCGAGTCGTCCTGATTCAGCCTCCCGTCGGAGGCGAGTCGAGCGACGTCTCGCCTCCGATTGGGCTCCTCCTCCTGGCCGCGATCCTCCAGGCCGAGGGTCGCTCGCCCTCGCTGATCGACCTCAACCTGCTCCACAAGCAAGGCCGAATCGACCCTGGGCGCTCGCTGCGAGGCCAATACAAAGCGGTGCTCCCGCCGCGTGGGTCCGTCGACTTGGTCGGGATCACGACCTGGTCCTACAACTTTGGGATCTGCGTCGAGATCGCTGAGGAGGTTCGCAAGCGCAACAAGAGCGTCCCGATCGTGATCGGGGGACCTCACGCGACCTTCGTCGCCGAGGAGGCCCTGGAGACTTTCCCAGTCTTTGACTACGCCCTCCGCGACGAGGGAGACGAGACCTTCCCCCAGTTGATCGCAGCCCTCGAGAGCGGCGCCGATCCCGCGCTCCTGGCTCAAATCCCCGGCCTCACCTGGCGGCGAGGGACGGAGGTCGTGCACAACCCCTCGGGCGGGGTGGTCGAGGACCTCGACTCGCTCCCCTTCCCGGCCTACGACCTAATCGAAATCAGCGACTACCTCGCCCTCTCGCCGGTTCAGGTCATTGAGGCCGGGCGCGGCTGCCCCTACAACTGCAACTTCTGCTCGACGACGAACATGTTCCAGCGGAAGTATCGGACCAAGAGCGCGAGCCGCCTCGTGGACGAGGTCGAGTGGGCCATGGAGCAGAGCGGCGCCAACCGGTTCGAGCTCCTCCACGACAACCTAGTCGCAGGCAAGAAGTTCGTCCTCGCGCTCTGCGCTGAGATTCGGGAGCGGAACCTCGACATTGACTGGTCTTGTACGTCGCGCACGGACAACATTACTGAACCCCTCGCTCAGGAGATGTTCTTGGCCGGCTGCAGCCAAGTGTTCTTTGGGGTCGAGTCGCTCAGCCCGGAACGTCAGGCCTGGACCGGTAAGAAACTCGTGCCCGCCAAAATCGAAGCGGCGATTCGGCTCACGGCTCGCCAGCACATTCTCCCGACCGCTGGGATCATCGTCGGATTCCCCGACGAGACCGAGGCCGAGCTCGACGCGACCGTCGGAGCCGCGCTCCGCTGGGCGAGCGACCCGACGATCAGCGCCGACATTTCGACCGCCACCCTGCGCTACTACCCAGGCGCTGACCTCTTCGCGCGGGCTGACGAGCTCCGCTACGACCCGATCGCGGCCGCCTTCGCGGCAGCCGTTCCCGACTACAAGCTCCGCGAGAGCTGGCGCAACCTGACCGGGCTCTTTCCTCTCCACGCGGTCCACACCAAACCCGCAGAAACCCGCCTCAACCTGACACGCGTCCAGACCCTCCGGACCCTCCTGGCTCACGCGCCCCTCACCGCCCGAGCCTGCATCGAAGTCGCCGGCCTCCGGCCAAGCCAGCTCCTCGACGAGCTGGCCAGCCGGGGGAACTTCACTTTCCTCAAGAGCCCTCACGATCGCGATCTCCTCCTAAACGAGGTCGCACGCGCCCTCGGAGACCTGCTCTTAGCTCACGAGAATCCCTACGCGAGCGAGATCCTCGCCACAGAACTCCCCTTCTGGCAGACCCGCGCCGTCGCCCCCGACCTCAACCGCCTCGAGCACGTCATCCACGAGAAGCTATTCGTGCAGGACGCCCTAGAGGCCTACATACTGGGGGCTCGCAGCGAACCGCCCCCTCGCCTGGTGCGCCCGCATTCGATCCTTGGAATCCGAGCCGGGCGGGAGTGCGTCGTCGCGATCACCGAGGCGCCAGACCAGGTTCTGCAACGCGTTGGGGCCCAGCTCCAGCTTCAGCTCCAGCAGGCCAGAAGCCAGTCGAGGATCAGTTAGCCGCGGGAAGAGTCAGAGTCACGCCAAGTCAGCGTCTTGCGCCCTTTTGGGGGCAGCACTAAGATCAACTCACACGGCAGGTTATCCTCGCTCTCTGTTGATTGAGACCATCACAAGGACCCCCCCTTGCCCAGGCCCTACCCTCCCTCCGCGTACCTCGCTCGTCGCCCCCTCGGCGCGCTCTTTGGCTGGGGCTTGCTCGGCTGGTCTTTGGTCGTCTGCGGAGCGAACGTCGCGAGCGCGCAGGCGCCTCCCACGCGCCCTCCGGTCCTGGCAATCGAAGACCTGCTCGGCGACGACTACAAACTCTCCAAGCGCGCCCGCCTTGAGTTGACTCAGATCGGCGCCCGAGCGGTCCCTGCGATCCTCGAAGCCCGCCAGCGCCCGAGCCTCGCCCGCGTCCGCCGCGAGGCGCTCGACCTCGCCCTCTCGGAGATCGTCAACGTCCTGACCAAGACGATCGGGGAAGGCCTCGAGGCACGCCCCCAGTCCGGTCCAGCGAGCGGGGCCCTGGGTGGCTTGACCGGCGTCGTCGATCCTGCTCCGCCCTATCAAGTCGAACTGACCCTTGAAGACCTCGGCGACCTGGGCTCGATTTCGGGCGAGCAGCCGAGTGAGGCATACCCCACGTGGGTCCGCGGCCAAGCCGCCTTGGCAGCGCTCGAGCTGTTGGGACCCGCCGTCAGTCATCCCATGCTTCGATTCCCGCCCGTCCGCGAGGCCGGCTTGGCCCGCGTCCTCCTCGCCACGGCGGGGAGAATCTACGCAGCCGAGCGGGCCTTGGCCCTCCAGGCCCTCGAGCCCAAGGCGCGCGAGGCGTTTCGGACTCGCTACCGAGGGCTCTGCGACCTCGCGACTCCCGTCGTGGCGGCCGGAATGCGCGACGCCGACGCGCAAGTCCGAGGCCTGTTCCAGGCCGTCCGAGACGAGGCCCTCGAAGGCGCCTTGAGCGACCTCGACAGCGCCGTCCCTGACGAGCGGCTCCACGCAGAGGAAGTCCTGTTCCGCCTCGGGACCTTGGCCCAGATTCACCTCCAAGCGGTGGCTGCGGGTCGCGACAGCAAACGCACCTCGGCGCAGTCGATAGCAGCCGCGAAGCGTCTCTTGCGCCGGATTCGATTCGGACTGACCCGAGCGCTCGTGATTCGCCTCGGTCAGGACCTCGAGGGCTACGAGGATCTCTCCTTTCGAGAGCGACGCGCGACGGTGTTCGAGATCGAGCGCCTCGGCGGGGCCGAGTCGATCCCCTGCCTGCGAGCCTTGCTTCGGATCGAGCCAAGCCTCGAGGTCAAGCTCGCGGCCGCGATGGGGCTCCTCCGCCAGCGAGATCCAGCCGGGGCCAACTGGTTTCGACGACACGGAAGCGACCTCCCCCAGCTTGGCCTGACCAAGCGTGAGCTGGCCGCGATTCACGTTGACCAAGGACTGCGCCACCTGACCCACGCTCGCTTCGCTCGGGCCGTTCGCGAGTTCCAACGGGCGCTCGACAACGAGGAGAGCAACGAGATCGCCTGGTACAACCTCGCCTGCACCTACAGCCGCTGGAGCAAGGTCGACAAGGCGCTCGAGGCGCTGGCCAAGGCGATCGAGAGTGGCTTCGACGACACGAAGCACATGGGCAACGACACGGACCTCGACAACATTCGCCGAGACCCCCGCTATCGCGCCATGATCAACAAGATCCTCGAAGCTCGTGGCGAGCCGCCTCTTGGTACCGACGAGGACGAGGACGGGGACGGGGACGGGGACGAGCTCCCCGACGCCCCCCCAGAGCCTCCTGAGGACGTGCCCGGAGAAGACCTGTGACCGTCGTCGTCGACCGTCGCGCGGGGACGGAGCGCCCGCTCGGCGAGATCCTGATTCAGCTCGAACAGCAGCAGAAGACTGGCACCTTCCGGCTCTCGAGCGGCGAGGGGCGGGTCAAATACGTCTACGTCAAGCGCGGGATCGTCGAGCTGCTCAAGGCAACGCGCTCCCGGACGCTGATCGGGAAGGCCCTCCTCAAGCGGCACAAGCTGACCGCAGCCCAGCTCGACGCGGCCCTCGAGCGCCAAAACGCGGCGGACAACAGCCTCCGACTCGGCGAGATCCTGGTCGGAATGGGGATCGTCAAGGAGAGCGACGTCCACCAGGCGCTGGCCTACCAGATCGCCGAGGAGATCTTCGAGCTGTTCACCTTCGATCGACTCGAAGGTGAGTTCGTCCGCGGCGAGCCGCCCCTCGACATCTTCGAGCGAGAGGACCTTCAGGCTCGCGTCTCGCTCTCGCCGACGGCCCTCGCGAACCAGGCAGTCAAACGTCACGCCGAGCTCGAAGAGATCCGTCGCACGATCCCAAGCAAGCAAGACGTGTTCACGCCCGCTCGCTCGGCCTATCGGCCTGAGCTCGAGCAGAACCCCGCCGTTCGAGAGGTCCTGGCGGCCCTCGACGGCCGGCGCAACGTGAATGAGTTCCTCGATCACGCCTGCGCACCCGACTTGGTCGCGCTCCGGATTCTCGCGCGGATGGTCCACGACGGCGACGCCGCCCCGCTGACCGCAGGTGAGCTCGTCGCCCTCGGACAAGAGTTCGAAGAGCAAGGTGAGCTTGAGCAGGCCCGCGAGCGGTATCGCCGCGCTGAGGACCTCCTCCACCCCGACTTCGAACTCCCCCGCCGGATCGGCCAGATCGACGAAGCCCTCGGGAACCTCGGCGAGGCCTGCCGGCGCTACGTGCTCTACGCCGACGCCTGCGACCAGGCCGGCTACCCCGACGTCGCGGCCGCGACCCTGACCCACGTGCTTGAGCTCGACGCCAACCAGACCCAAGCCCGAGAGCGGCTCGCTGAGGTCCTGACCAAGCGGGCTCGAATCGAGGGAGAGGCGGGCGACTCCGCGAGCGCGGCGACCGGCAAGGCGGCGGCGACCCACTGGGAGCGACTCCTCGCGGACGCAAACTCGGCTGACGACCGCCAGCGGATTCTGACGGAGCTGACCGGCCTCCTCCCCGACCGCGACGACCTCCGCGAGCAAATGGCCGAGGTCTCGATCGAGCTCGGCGACACAGCTCAGGCCGTACTCGAGCTCCAAGAGCTGGCGATCAAGGCTCTCCTAGCTCAGCAGCTCGACCGCGCGGTCGTCATCCTTGAGCGAATCGTAGTCCTCGACCCCGAGGACATCATGGCGCTCCAGTCCCTGGGAGACACCTACGCCAAGCTCGGCAAGAAGCAGAAGGCCGTCGAGCAGTACCAGGCCTTCGCGAAGAGCCTCAACGAGAGCGGCCTGGCGGCCGCCAGCGCAGACACCCTCGTCGACCTCTACGAGAAGATCGTCGAACTCGACCCGAGTAACACGGGAGCGCGCCGCTTCTTGGCGACCGCTTACGAGGGGCGGGAGAACGCCGAGAAGGCCTTCGGGCACCTCGCCGGGGTGGTCGACAGCCTCCGAGGTCGAGAGGGCCAAGAGCAGGAGTTCTACGAGGCGCTCAGCAAGCTCTCAGCGACCCGCCCGGCGGATCTCAAGGTGGCCCTCGAGCGAGCGCAAGTCGCCGCTGAGCTGGGTCACGAAGAAGAAGCCACGACCAGCTTCCGTCAGGTCGCAGTCGCCGCCCAGCTCAAAGGCGACAACGACCGCGCCGCCAGCGCCTGGAAGGAGCTCCTCCAGCGCCGCCCAGGCGACCTTGAAGGTCAGATCGCGCTCGCCAAGCTCCAGAGCAACCTCAAGGGCGAACACCACGAGGCGGCCGCCCGCTGCGCTGCGGTGTTTGAGCTGGCGCTAGTCTCTGGATCCGAGGACATGGCCTACGAGGCCGTTAAGCAGGCGCTGGATATCGAGCCAGACGAGCCGCGGCACCGCGAGCGCTTGGCGCGGATTCAAGTCCTCCGCGGCCGAAACGAAGAGGCCGCAAAGACCCTGACCCGCGCGGCTCGCCGGGCCCGCGACGACGAGGACTTTGGCTTGGCGCGAACCTGGGCGCGACGCGCCCTCGAACTCGACGAAAGCTACGACGACGCACGAGATCTCCTCGACAACCTGCGCCGGACACCGGCCGCGGCCGCGGCGGCCCTGCCGGGTGGCTACCAGCAAGGCGCTCCCCGCCAAACGGTCCAGGCCACGATCACCGGCGGCGCGCCGAGGGCCTCGATCGAGGGAATCACGACCAAGAAGCGAGTCGGGGGCATTGCGGATCGCCTCCGCAACATGAAGCTCGGACCGACCGTTCCAGCGCCCTCAGCCCAGGAGACAGAGTCTCGCTCGCGGAAGGCGAGCTCGGCCATGAGCCGACTGCGCTCCTTGCGGGGTGGGGGGAGCTCAGGAGACGCCCCGGGGCTGGGCCCGGCTCCCGAGTCGGCCACAAACCAGGTCAGCAAGGGACCCGAAGCCGCGGGCGAGGCCCTCGACAAGGGCACGAGCAAGAAGGCCAGCTCCGCCCTTTCCAAGCTCCGTCAAATGCGCGACGGCGGCCCGAGCTCTGACGGCGACGCACCCGCCAAGCGCAAGGTCAGTCAGGGACCTGAAGCGCCGGGTGAGGCCCTCGACAAGGGCACGAGCAAGAAAGCCAGCTCCGCGCTCTCGCGCCTCCGAGCCATGAGGACCCCCGGCAGCGATTCGGAGCCGAGCGCCGCGCCCTCCCCGAATCAGCAGGTCAGCAAAGGGCCAGAGGCCGCCGGCGAGGCCCTCGACTCGGGGACGAGCAAGAAAGCCAGCTCGGCGCTCTCCAGACTGCGCCAAATGCGAAGCGGAGGCGGCAGCCCGCCCCCCGCCGCCGCAGCCGAGACCACGGCGAGCAAGGGGCCCGAGGCCCCGGGTGAGGCCCTCGACAAGGGCACGAGCAAGAA
>JAESQQ010000296.1 GCA_016765095.1 Planctomycetota bacterium
CCCAGCGCCTAGCCTCACGCCCTCCGGCTACCTGAGGGCGCTTCGCACAGTCCATCTTCGCTGCTAGAGAGCGGTCGTTAGCATCGGCGCATTAACCGCGCCGTCTCTCGAGCCACCCTCACCCTCACCCACTGGCAGCGTGCATGTCTCTCCGAAAGCCTCCTCCCACCATCGTGACCGTTCTGGCCCTGCTCACCCAGGTTCTGTTCGCCGTGTGTGGACCTGGGATAGCCCTCTGCCAGGAGGCGGATGGGCGGCGTTCGATTGAATGGACCCTGGTTGATTGCTGCGTCAGCCAGCCCGTTTCCGAGTTCGGAAGCCAGCGGGCACCGCAGGCCCTCGAGCACCGAGACTGCGCCGGTTGTGAAGACAGCCTCCTCGACGCGGCTCAACGTGCCGAGTCACCCGATCCGGGGCTATTCCCTCCAGTCCCGCTGGCAGTGTTTCCCGTACTGCACTCTCCGTATCTGCCGCGCATGCCTCACGGCGACTATCGCGCGCGCGCCGGACCCCCGCTTGAACACCTGAGAACCGTCTTTATCCGCTGCTAGCTATCTCTCGCGGTGCTGGGCCTTGCCCTGCACCGCATGTGCGAAGCCGCAGGCACTTTCGTGCCCTGCGCACACCCTTCGTCCCCAGAGAGAAACAGCAGCATGTCTCAACGAAACTTCCCATCACGCACTCGATTGCGCTCAGCTTCAGCCAGGTTCTCCCTGCTGTCTGCAGTCATTGCCGGCTCGCTCCTTGGCTGCACCAGCTATGAAGAGGACCCAGTCGAACCGGCTGAGATACTCCGCGCCCTTGAGGAGATTGGACTCGAGGGGCTCTCCAAAGAAGACGTCGCACCGGTCGTGACCTCGCTCGACCTTTCGGACGGACTAAGCCTCCTGGAAGCCTCGGCGATCGCGGTGCGCCGGAATCCGAACCTCCTCGCGCTGCGGGCTGACGTCGGCGTGGCCGAGGCGCAGCTCATTCAAGCGGGTCTACTCTCCGATCCCGTGGTCGGCTGGGACTTCATAGCCGCTCAGGCAGGCGACATCCTCGACAAGATCGAATCCCCAGCTTGGGTCTCAGGCCTGAGCCTGACCTGGCAGGTCCCCCGCCCGGGCGAGATCGATTCGAAAGAAGGCGTCGCCCGCGCACAGGTCCGGTCTTCTGCGGCTCACCTCGCGGGAGCGGAGTGGCGGGTCGTGCGGGACGTTCACATCGCCTACGCACGGCTGCTCGTCGCGCGCGCCCGTTTGGTCCAGATCGAGCGCTTGGCGAAGATCGCGCAGCGCAGCCTGGCCTATTTCGCGAAAGCGCGCGCCGCAGGAGCAGCGACGGCGCTTGAAGAAGGACTCGCCCGCGTCGCCGCCGACACCGTGCAAGTCGACGTGTTCATGACGCGAAACGCAGAGGCACAGGCCCAGCAGACGCTGAACCGACTGCTCGGCCTGCCACCTGATCTGCAGTGGGCTCTGCAGGACTCCCTTGATCGGTTCGCGAGCCCTAGCGCACTCAGCGAAGATCCAAAGCAACTCGTGAGAGAGTCCCTTGAACGCCGACCGGACCTGCAAGAGGTCCTGGCCGACTACCAGCAGGCAGAGGAGCAGGTCCGGCTGGAGTGCGCGCGACAGTGGCCACAGCTCGAGATCGGCACCGGCTTCTCTATCCAGATCCCGATCTTCAGCCAGTTCAACCAGCCGGCGATCAAGACCGCGCTGCGGAGTCGAGCCGCCGCTCGCCTACGCGTGACGCTAGCTGTGCAGCAAACCCGCGCGGAGATCCACTCCGCCCTAGTCCAGTCGAGACAAGCCTACGCCGCGCTGGAGCTCTTCGAGCGCAGCCTGGGACCGCAGACCGAAGAGACGCTGCGCCTGACCGAGCGCGCCTTTCAGGCTCGGGAGGTGACTCCGCTGGAGATCCTCACCGCGCAGCGCCAAGTCCTCGACACGCAGTCGCGGTTCCTGACGGCTCGGCAGTCCTGGGCCGAGGCCCGAATTCAACTTGATAGCGCCTGCGGAAGGCTCCTGCCCTCTGCCCGCACTCCCCTCCCACCCAAGACCAACGACGAGGAGTCCCAGTGAAGCACCCCAACCGCGCCAGTATCGTGCTGATACCCGGCAGCGCTGCGATTCTGCTTGTAACCCTGGCGTTGGCTGGCTGTGACGGCGGCGGAGGCGGAGGCGGGGGCGGCCACGACGGGCACGACGATCACGGTCCCCCAGGAGCCAGCAGCAACGAAGTCGCCCTCACGGGCGAACAGGCAAAAAGCGCGGGGCTTCGTGTTCAGGTAGCCGGACCGGCCAAGATCACCGAGCGGCTCCGCCTGACCGCCGTCGTTCACGAGAACCTCGACACGCAGGCTCATGTAACGCCCAAGGTTCCCGGGCTCGTCCGGAGCATTCGAAAGCAGCTCGGTGACCACGTCGAGGCGAACGAAATCCTCTGTGAGTTGGAGAGCACGGAGCTCGGTCAGGCAGCGAGTGCCTACATGGAGGCGCGGGCGTCGCTGCAAGCAGCTCGCCGAATACTCGAGCAGGAGACCGTGCTTCTGGAGCGAGGTGTGCAGGTCGCTCAGACGATTTTCAACCGTGAGAAGGAGCTCAAGGACAAGGAGATCTCGACCCTCAGGCCCTATTACGAGGCGGAGAAGGAGCTCGGACAGGCACGCCTCACCCGAGACAGCCGCGTCCTAGCTCTCGGTGGTGAGATCACGCAGCGAGAGATCCGGCTCCACACAGCCGAGGAGCGACTCCGGATCCTGGGCCTGAGCGCGGAGGACCTCCAAGGGCTCGACAAGGACGAGGAGCACGGGCACGGGCGCTACCTACTGAGGGCTCCACGGGCGGGAGTCATCGTGGCCCGTGACCTCACCGAGAACGAATTCGTCGACACCTCCAGCAAGCTGTTCCTCATTCAAGACCTGACGCGGGTGTGGGTCGTTGCGTCGGTTTTCGAGGGGGACTTGCGCCGCGTTGAGCGCGGACAGGCTGCCGAGGTCCGTCTGGAGGCATTCCCAGGAGTCACGCTCAAGGGGAAGGTCACGTTTATCAACTACCGAGTCGACCCCACCAGCCGAGCCTGTGAGGTCCGGATCGAACTCCCCAACGACCCCATTCCTGGTTGGAAGGAGCCTTTTCCGTTGCGGCCCGGACTGTTTGGGACGGTCGATCTGATCGTGGCCGAGCACGCCGCAGAGGTTGCCGTCCCGGAGAAGGCCATCGTTCACGAAGGCGAACTCACCTATGTCTTCGTCGCCCTCGACGGCCAGAAGGACGGCGACAAGAAATCTGGCCACGACGACCACGACGACCACAAGGAAGGTAGTGAGAAGTCTGGCCACGACGACCACGACGACCACAAGGAAGATAGTGAGAAGTCTGGCCACGACGACCACGACGACCACGACGACCACGACGCCGGACCAAAGCAGCGCTTCGTTCGCCGCGAGGTCGAGATCGGGGCTCGCGGAGCCGATCGGGTCGAGATCAAGCGCGGTCTAAAGGCCGGAGATCGAGTCGTCGTTGAAGGAACATTCACGCTCAAGTCGGCGGCTCGTCAAGGCGAGCTCGGCGGCGGGCACTCTCACTAGGTCCGGGGCGCTCACGTGATCAATCGAATCGTAGACTTCTCACTCAACAACCGCTTCCTGGTCATCGTCCTCTGGCTGATCGTCATGGCCGTTGGAGTCCGCTCCCTTCAGGAGTTGCCCATAGACGCGGTCCCCGACGTGACCAACGTCCAGGTCCAGATCCTCACCAATACCCCCGGACTCGCACCTGAGGAGGTAGAGCGATTCATCACGTTCCCGGTCGAGACCTCCATGAGTGGGCTCCCCCGCGTCGACGAGATCCGCTCGGTCAGCAAGTTCGGGCTCTCGGCTGTGACGGTCGTGTTCGAGGAGGGGACTGACATCTACTGGGCGCGACAGCTGATTTCAGAGCGCCTAGTCGAGGCCCGAGAACAGATTCCGGACGGATACGGGGAGCCCTCCATGGGCCCGATCTCAACGGGCCTTGGCGAGATCTACCAGTTCGAGGTCCGCGGTAAGGGTTACTCCCCCATGGAGCTGCGGACGATCTTGGACTGGAACGTCAACTACCAACTGCGCTCGGTCCCTGGCGTGGTCGAAGTCAACGCGTTCGGCGGCGAACTCAAGACCTACCAAGTGACCCTTGACCCAGACAAGCTCGTCTCCTACGGGATCTCCCTCAAGCACGTCTTCGAGGCGATCGAGAGCAACAACCGCAACGTGGGCGGTGGCTACATTGAGCACGCGGGAGAGCAATACCTGATCCGCGGCGAGGGCTTGATCGGAGACCTCCCCGCCCTGGCGGACGTCGTCGTCGGACACAAAAACGGAACGCCTGTCTACGTGCGCAACCTGGGCAAGGTGGAGTTCGCACCCATGATCCGCCAGGGCGCGGTCACCCGTGACGGCGACCGCGAGGCCGTCGTCGGGATCGTCATGATGCTCATGGGCGCCAACTCCCGAACCGTCTCCCAGGACGTGCACGCCAAGATCGAACAAATTCAGAAGACCCTGCCTCCTGGGGTCACGATCGATACGTTCTACGACCGCACCGAGCTGGTGGACCGGACGATCCGGACCGTTGGCATGAACCTCGTCGAGGGTGGTGTCCTGGTCGTCATCGTCCTGCTGCTCCTCCTCGGCAGCTTGCGGGGCGGCTTGATTGTGGCCTCCGCGATCCCGGTCTCGATGCTGGTGGCGTTCACGATCATGAACTGGGCGGGCCTCTCGGGCAACCTGATGTCGTTGGGGGCCATTGACTTCGGCTTGATCGTCGACGGCTCGGTGGTGCTGATCGAGAACGTGATCCGCTACCTCCACCACCATCGGGAGGACCACGAGACGCCCCACCTCGAGAAGGTCCGCCGGGCATGCCACGAAGTGGCCCGCCCTGTGGTGTTCGCGGTGGGAATCATCATGATCGTCTACCTCCCGATCCTCGCCCTGCGCGGAATCGAGGGGAAGATGTTCCGGCCCATGGCGTTGACCGTGGTCTTCGCCTTGGGTGGCTCGCTGATCTGCGCGCTGACCCTGATGCCCGTGTTGGCCACGTTCTTCCTCAAGAACGTGCGCGAGACCGAGCCCTTGCTGTTTCGCTTGGCGAAGCGCATCTACGAACCGCTCCTCCTCTACACGCTGGGCAGGCCGATCCGCACGGGCGTCGCGGCGCTGGTGCTCTTCCTGGCCAGCCTGGGATTGGCTCCCTTCTTGGGCGCCGAGTTCATCCCACGGCTCGACGAGGGCGCGGTCGCCATGCAGATTTGGCGGATCCCGAGCATCTCCCTCGAGGAGTCCAACCGCGTCAGCCTCCGAGTCGAGAAGGAGGTCAAGGACAACTTCCCGGAGGTCAAGACGATCGTCTCGCGCACCGGCCGGCCTGAAATCGCCACCGACCCCATGGGCGTTGAGATCAGCGACACCTACCTGATCCTCGAGCCGCCGGACACCTGGCGCTTCGACACGAAAGCCGAACTGGTCGCCGCGATCGACGCCCGCCTCAAGAGACGCTTCCCAGGGGTCATGTTCAGCTACTCGCAGCCGATCGAGCTCCGGGTCTCCGAGCTGATCAGCGGTGTCCGCTCGGACATCGGGATCAAGATCTACGGCGACGACATAGCGAAGATGAAGGAGGTCGCAGACGACGTTGTCCGCGCGATCGCCGAAGTCCCAGGTATTCAGGAGGCCAAGGCAGAGCAGACGATCGGCCTCCCGACGCTGCGCGTGCGCCTCAAGCGCGACGCGATCGCGCGCTTGGGGATCAACGTCGAGGACGTGCTCGACGTGATCGAGACGATAGGCGGTCGGTCCGTGGGGACGGTCGTGGAGGGGCAGAAACGCTTCGATCTCCAGGTCCGCTTCAATTCGGACGTCAGGAGCACGCTCGACCGGTTGGGTGATCTCCGCGTCTCGGGGCCGGCTGAGGGAGACGGCCCGCCCGCGCAGGTGCCCCTCAGTCAACTGGTCGAGCTCCGCCTCGAGAGTGGGCCCGCCCAGATCAGTCGCGAAAGGGTCAGCCGCCGGATCACGGTGGAGGCCAATGTCCGCGGCCGCGACCTGGCTTCAACAGTCACAGACGCCCAGGCGGCGGTGGCTCGTGACGTGAAGCTCCCGTCCGGTTGGACCATCGAGTGGGGCGGGCAGTTCGAGAACCTAAAGGAAGCCTCGGAGCGACTCTCCATCCTGGTGCCGCTCGCCCTGCTGTTGATCTTCGTGCTCCTCTACAGCACCTTCGGCTCACTGCGGCTCGCGACCCTGATCTACCTGAACGTCCCGCTGGCCGTCACCGGTGGCATCGTCGTGCTGGCGCTGCGGGGATACCCCTTCTCGATCTCCGCAGGCGTGGGCTTTATCGCCCTGTTCGGAATCGCGGTCCTCAACGGCGTCGTCCTGATCTCCTATGTGGTGCAGCTGCGTGACGAGGGTCTCGACGCTCTTACAGCCGCCAGGGAAGCAGCCAGGACCCGACTTCGACCCGTTCTCATGACGGCCATGGTCGCCGCTTTTGGGTTTGTGCCCATGGCGCTAGCGACCTCCGCCGGCGCTGAAGTCCAGAGGCCACTTGCCACGGTCGTGATCGGCGGACTGTTCACGTCCACCCTCCTGACCCTGCTCGTGCTGCCCGTGCTCTACATTCGCTTCGGCGCCAAGGCGACCGTTTGGGAGGGCGCCCGGACCCAGGAGGAGGACACCATGCCGCGCGTGGAGTTGGGCGCTGGAGCTCTTCCGGAGCCGGATCCAGAGCCGGATCCGGAACCGAGTCCTCCGCAGTCCGCACCCGACGAAGGCGAATCGCCTGACGATCCCATTGAACCCCAAACTCCGGGCGACGATCCGGATATCCCTGCGTCCTAAAGACCAACAGACTGGAGCTACCCATGAAAGTTCACATTATCGCCGTCGCCATCTGCTCGACCTTCTTGCTGGGGTGTCCCAGCGAGAAGTCGGCCGGCGATGGCCATGCCCACGGCGCTGAGACCCACGGCAGCGACGACGGCCACGGCCACGCCGCAGAGAAGACGGACAAGAAGACGGATACGAAGAAGACGGATACGAAGAAGACGGACGAACACAAGTCCGGCGACGGCCACGACCACTAGATCCCCAACCAGGGGCTCGGCCCCTGGCCCCCACCGTCTCTTCTGCCCGGAGCCTCGCTCCGGGCAGGGGAGGCACTTCTTACTCGTAGCCCGGGTCCTCATGACAGGGGCTGGATCAGACTTCGGCGCGTGCTGATACAGGAGACCGCATGAGCCTCACTGGGGCACAGGAAGGTCCCCAACTCGGTGACGAGGTCCTTGACCTCGCTCGCAATCGGTTGCGCTTGGTCGCGGGCCTGTTCGCCGGCATCGCGGCCCTCATCCTCCTCTTGTGCCTGGTCATATACGGAGTGTTGGTCGATTCGACGCCAGGGCACCTCAGTCACTTCCTGGCGGCGCAGCTAACCCTGTTCATCATCTCAATCGCCATGGCGTGGGTTGCAGGGGACCGGCGCTGGTCGTCTCCGCGCGTCATGAACCTTGGCATGGCCTATCAACTCGTCGGCGCGCTGACGATCGCTGCCTGCGCGTTCTATGGCGAACTCATGTTCCAGCCAGTCATGGAATACCTCTCATGGCTTGCGGTCTGGATCCTGGTGTTTCCGTTGTTGATCCCCGCCCCACCGAAGCGAAGCCTACTGCTCTCGCTCTCCTGTGCGACCACTGCCCCCGTTGTCTACCTGTCGTGGGTGCTCGTTGAAGGGCAGGCCCTCGCTCCCTCCAGCGTCCTCGCGAACGCCTTCGTCCCAAACTACCTCGTGGCGGCCCTCGCCGTCATCCCGGCATCACTCCTCTACGACCTCGGAGCGGCCGTCTCTGCGGCGGGAGACCAGGCTCGTCGGCTAGGTAGTTATCAGCTGACCGAGTTGTTGGGGCGCGGCGGAATGGGTGAGGTGTGGCGGGCAGAGCATGCTCTCTTGGCCCGACCCGCGGCGGTCAAGCTGATCGATCCGAGGCGGGTCGCGGACCACGACCAGGAGGCCCGCAGCGCGCTGTCCCACTTCGAGCGAGAAGCGAGAGCAACTGCGAGCCTCACCTCGCCCCACACCGTGCGCCTCTACGACTTCGGGGTCAGCCGGGAAGGGACGTTCTACTACGTCATGGAGCTGCTCGACGGCGTCCACCTAGACGCGCTCGTGCGGCGGTTCGGCCCGTTGCCGCCAGGGCGAGCGGTCTATCTCCTGAGGCAGCTCTGCGAGTCACTCGCAGAGGCGCACGCCGTAGGGCTCGTGCACAGGGACGTCAAGCCCGCCAACGTCTCTGTGTGCCGAGTGGGGATTCGCCACGATTTCGTCAAAGTGCTGGATTTCGGATTGGTCACAGCCCCCGGGCACTCGCGAATTGACCCAGAGGGAGAAATCGTCGGCACGCCTGCTTTCATGGCACCCGAGGTCGCCCGCGGCGAGACCGACATCGATCAACGAGCTGACGTCTACGCGATCGGATGCACCGCATATTGGCTGCTCACAGGTCAGCTCGTCTTTGGAGGCGCTGACCTCCTCCAAGTCCTCGACGACCACAAGAAGACTCCACCGGAACCGCCGTCTGCACGAACGGAGGCCCCTGTCCCACCTGAGCTTGAACGCCTCGTCATGGAGTGCCTCGCGAAGGATCGCGCGTCCCGCCCGCCGGACGCCATGGCCCTTTGGCGTCGTCTTACCGCGCTCGAGCTGAGTGATCCGTGGAGTGAGGACCGCGCGCAGGAGTGGTGGCGGGAACACGCAGAGGAGATCGCCGAGCTGCGCGCTACGGAACGTCCGGAGCCCGGCGCTGAACCGAACGCTCTCTTGTTGTGGTCGGGTGCAGACGGGTGGGCCAACTGGCTCGACCATGCCGGCGGTAGTCTAGGCGATCCCGTGTCGTCGGGAGACGACACGCAGACCTGTCACCCTCCCCAGTCGACGTTCCGTCCCCACTCCGAAGATCAGGAGGCCAGCTGATGGCCCCAGGCCCCAAGGCACGTCTCGACCTAGAGATCGTCCTCCCAAACGTCCCACCCGGTGACTCGGAGTGCACGGACCGACTGCTTCGTGCGCTGTCCAGCCTGACAGGGGTCACGGAGCTTCACCTCCTCCCCGACGGCGCGGAGGCCCCCAGTCAGCTCTGCGTGCACTACGACCCGGCGATCCAGAGCCTCTCCCGAATCCAGGCGCTGGTCCGCGCAGAAGGTTGCAGCATTTCGACCCGCTACGGCCACCTCGTCTTGAGCGCTGCGGGCGTACGATCCGCGAAGCAGGCCAGTCGCTTGTCCGCCCTGATCCGGCGGCTTCCCGGAGTTGTCGAGGCCGAAGTAGCCGCGACAGGCTTCCTACGGGTCGGCTACGACCGTCAGGGGACGACCGAGGAGCAGGTTCGTCAGGCTCTCGCAGAGCTGCTCGGCACAGACCACGGCCAAGACGTCCACGAGCACGACGATCATGAACACGACCACGGAGCCCTGGGCGAGCGAGCGGAGCTCATCGCCGCAGCCCTCGCTGGCCTGTGCCTCCTGGCTGCCTACCACCTGGCCAACCTGACGTCCGCTCCGCCGGCCGCCTCCCTGCTGCTCTACGTCGTGACCTATGTCGCGGGCGGGGCCTTCGCGGTCAAGGAGGCCTTCGCCAGCATGCGGGCTGGCCGATTCGAGATCGACTTCCTCATGCTCCTCGCGGCCGTGGGCGCGGCTGCCCTGGGGGAATGGGCCGAGGGCGGACTCCTCCTGGTGCTGTTCAGCCTCGGGCACGCGCTCGAGGAGCACGCCATGGGACGGGCCAAACAGGCGATCGAGGCCCTCGCCAAGCTCGCACCCGAGACCGCTTCGGTGCGGCGAAGCTCAGGGGAGATCGAGGAGGTCAAGGTCGAATCCCTCACGGCCGGTGAGGTCATCGTCGTCCGCCCGCACGAGCGTTTCCCGACAGACGGCGTCGTGGTCAAGGGGGAGAGCGCCGTCGACCAGGCGCCGGTCACTGGCGAGAGCATGCCCGTGGAGAAGCGGGCGATCCTCGCCGGCAGCAGCCGACCTGCCCGGCTTCCTGACGAGCACAGGGTCTTCGCAGGAACGATCAACGGCGCAGGAGCCCTCGAGGTCGAGGTCTCGCAGCCCGCGAGCGAATCCACGCTGGCCCGGATCGTCGAGCTGGTGGGTGAAGCGGAGACGCAGCGCTCACCCACCCAGGAGCTGACCAAGCGGTTCGAGCGGGTCTTCGTCCCCCTCGTCCTCGCACTCGTCGTCGCGCTCCTCTTCGCCGGGGCCGTGATCGACGAGCCCTTCCAAGCGAGCTTCTATCGGGCCATGGCGGTGCTGGTCGCCGCGAGCCCCTGTGCGTTGGCGATCGCGACTCCCAGCGCCGTCTTGAGCGCGATCGCGCGTGGTGGTCAAGCCGGCGTCCTGTTCAAGGGCGGCGCGCCCCTTGAGCTGCTCGGGCGCGTGCGCACGATCGCCTTCGACAAGACCGGAACGCTGACTCGCGGGTCTCCGGAGGTGACCGACGTGGTCCCATTCAGCGACGCCAGTGCAAAGGAGCTGCTTTCGATCGCGGCGTCCGTTGAGCGCCTCAGCGACCATCCACTGGCGCGCTCGGTCGTGAGGCACGCAGACGGGAAGGGGATCGAGGCCGTCGACGTGGAGTCACTCGACGCCCTTCCTGGCCACGGCGTGCGCGCGTCCGTAGGCGGAACCGCGGTGCTGATTGGGAATCAGGCTCTGTTCGATAACGACGCCAACGGCCCGCTCCCCAAGGGCGTGTCTGAGACCGCGTCGGCGTTGGAGGCGAAGGGGCGGACCACGATGATCGTGAAGCACGGCTTGCGTTTCCTCGGCGTGCTCGGGCTGCTAGATCCGCCTCACGACCACAGCGCCGCCTCCATTGAGCGGTTGAGGGCGATCGGTGTGACTCGCATGGTGATTCTCTCGGGTGACTCGCAACCTGCCGCTCAAGCCGTGGCCGAACAAGTCGGACTGGCGGAGGTGCGCGGCGCGCTTCTGCCCGAGCAGAAGCTGGCCTTTATCCGAAAACTCATGGACGAGCACGAGCACGTCGCCATGGTAGGTGACGGGGTTAACGACGCGCCAGCCCTCGCGACCGCCACCGTGGGGGTCGCCATGGGTGCTGCTGGATCCGACGTCGCGCTGGAGACTGCCGACGTCGCGCTCATGGCGGCCGGGATCTCGCGGCTGCCGTTTGCGATCGAGCTGGGCCGCCAGACCCGATCCACCATTCGGCAAAACTTGATCTTGAGCCTGGGGGTTGTCGCAATCCTGATCCCAGCGACCCTGTTCGGCCTGGGGATCGGTCCCGCAGTCGCACTCCACGAGGGATCGACTCTGCTAGTCGTCTTAAACGCCTTGCGACTGCTTAGGTTCGGGCGATGAACGAGGCTCTTCCCTGCACCCGCTTCTCCTCCAGGCTGCCGGGGATCACGCCGATGGATTGGACTCAGTAGCTTCTCCGACGTTGGTGGATCGCGTCTCCGCCGCCGGGCTGGCAAGCGCGTGGACAGTCCGCAGGAGCGAACTCAAGATTCGCGTTGCAGTTGTGGGTCCTATGCCATGGGTCTTCACGAGTTCGGCCGGATCCGAACTCAAGATCGCCTGCAGGGAGCCGAAGTGTTGGAGGAGAGCTTGGGCTCGCATCGGGCCGACGTCTGGGAGCGCCTCTAAGATGGCAAGAGTCTGCGCGGTGGGTGATGGCGCCTTCGCGGGGGGCTGGCCACCCGACGCGCGCCGAGCGATCTCCCGCGTCTTGCCTCTCCTTTGGCTCCGACGGCTCTCCTGGCGCGCGATGCGCACCAGGCTCTCTGCAGTCCCCTCCACGTCGCGAGTGCGGAGGACCGGGATCCCATAGCCAACGAGTAGGGAGAGTACCGCGCCCCTCAGGGCTGGCAGCTGCTCGCTGGACACGAGTCGATACGGATCGCCCTCGAGAATGACCAAGGGACGGTGGCTGGCTCCCTTGAGTTTGTAGGCCTGCCGAAAGAGACGTCCAGAATGGAGCGACTGGACGAAGTCGTGGGCCTCCTTTCGTTCGACGAGGACTCGCCCCATGTGCACGTCTCCTATGGGGAGTCGCCGAACAACGACCGGCTGCCACAGCCGCTCCACCAGCGCTGGAAGCTGAGAACGAATCTCGTGGTGGTCGATAACGATGACCAACGGCTCGGTCTGCTTGACCTCGTCGGGTGCGCCGTATTCGATCAATCCCACCACCAGGCGAGCACTCGAGCTGGGGTGGATGAGCAGCCGATCGCCCTCGTTGTCCGTCCGGCGCCGTAGACCACCACCGACTCTGCCTTCCACTCAGTGCTCGCCTCGACCAGCTCCCGCGCGCACCCCTCGTCGCGAGCCAGGACGTTTAGGGTGTCTACGTTCCAGCGGTTGCGTGACAGATCCCGGAGCTTGATCAGGCCGGACGGATCGCCCAACCAATCCATGAGCGCCGAGGTCCAGAGCGACCGGTGAGCGAGCAGATCGCGGACGATCTCCTCGCCCTCGAACTCGTTGAACCTGCGACCTCGAGTCAATTCGAGTTGAACTTGCTGGATGCCCAAGGCGGTGACGCCGCCTTGAAGCTCGCGTACGCACTCGCGCAGGATCGCGATCTCCTCGTCGCTCGAGGTCGCGTAGAAGTGCTCCTCCGCATCGAGGGCGTCGTCTCCCCAGAGCTTGCGGGCAATGCGATCTCGGTCCAGCGGAAAGACTGGGTCGTCGCTCATGGCTCTCCTCCTGCGTTCGGCGATCGTCAACTGGCGATGCGTCTCCGGGCACCGCACGGACGGTCAAGGTCAACGACCTCCGACAGAGAGTCCCAGCCGACCCGATCGAGGAGCGCGTCCAGACCGCGAGCGAGCTTCAGCTTCAGCTCGCGACGATGGAGCAAGACGACCCCGAGGAAATCAACTCGCCGTCCAGCCGCTTCCAGGCCCGTCGCGAAGGCTACGGGCAGGGTGGCCGGCGGCAAGAAGACCGCTCCAGCGAAGGGAGCATTGGGGGCCAAGCGGCGCCGGCGCCCGACCTCCCACGTGTGACCCCACGCCAGCCAGGTGTCCGTGGCGTGGGGAAGTCGGGCGAGCTCCCCCAGCAGTTTGTACGGCCACCCCCAGAGCGGATCGCCCAGGTCGAACGGCCACGTGGCAGGCAAGCAGAGGACCAACTCCGCGTGGCGCAGGAACGAGTGCTCCGGGCAGCTTTGATCCCGCATGGGCGCGTCGCTCATGCCCGAGGTCACCAGCGTCCAATACGGACGTCGCGCGGTCGGCGCGACCCGCAGCACGTCGACGTGGATCAGCTCGGACTTCAGCTCGTGGACGACGCCCGACACCGGACCTATGTAGCGCTCGACATGGGCGGTGATCATCTCGAGATGACGCGTTCCCACCGGAGGGCGAGGGGGAACCTCTGGCCGCCCTCGCGACTCACCGGTCACGCGTCGTTCCTCTGTCCTCCTGGCCTTCTGCCTTCTGCGCTCACGCTTCCGTGCCTTGCGCCATTGCCTGCGTCCATTTCTGCTGCCCATGTCCGCTCCCATGCGTTCTCGGCCTAGCCGAACCCGAACATACACAGAACCTCCGACGGGCCGCTGGGGCTTTCGTTTGGTCTCAGCCAGGTCGCGCCTTGGAGCTCGACCTCGTCGGTGGTCGGGTGGGCCTTCTTGCGCTTCTCTTGAAGGAAGGCTTCGTGCAGCTAGGCGGGCGGGACGCTGCGCTCGGAGACGGCTCCACCGAGCGCCTCTTGAGGAGAGGTCTTGATCCCGCGGTAAGCGCGTCAGCCATTCCCACGTCCAGTCCAAAGCGATCGCCGGACTGCTTTCCAGCGAGTCGACCCACGACCTGAAAGCGCTGGCCTTGGTAAACCTATGCCAACACCGACAGCTTGACGACCTCGACTCCGATAGACGTGCTGCCTGAGGCGAGCCCACCACCTACGGAACGGCTCAGGGCGATAAGCTGTTGTCCGTGGCAGAGCGCGCTTCCGAGACCAAGCCGAAGCACAAGTGGACCTTCCGGGCACGGTTCCGTCAACGTGCCTTCGGCTGGCGGTCCAGTCTCCCGATCAAGCGCATCAAGGAGGCCGTCTCAGAGATCAAGAAGGTTGCGCGTGCCGATTCCCTGCTCGCCGGCGAGGGCGGGGTGCTGCTCTTGGAGAAGCTCTCCCCTGCGATCGAGCAGGTCGACGGTTCGTCGGGATCGATCGGCACCGCGGCCTACAACGCAATCCTCGCGTTGGTCCCCATCATCGCCCAAGCCCCCGCCGACGGAAAGACCCGCGCCGCCTGGGCCGAACGGCTCTGGGCGGCGCGGGAGGCCGACGACATGCCATACCTCGCCGAAGACACTCGGCAGCGGATCAGCACCCTGGTCGCCAACGACACTGTCACCGACCGCTTCGTGACGAGGACCCTGGGTCGGCAGCTGGGGCTCTCCTGATGGCGGAGCGAAGACGCTCTCCTCCCATGGCGCCGCCAGCAGACCTGACTCAAACTCGAAGAGTGCTCACGGTCAGGTCCGACAGCGGAGGCCCGCACTTGCTGTCGGGGTTCCGCTCGAAGTAGTCCTCCCAAAAGAAGAGCTCCTCCCAGACCTTGGCCGCCTCCTCCTCGGACAGGCCAGTCGTGTCGGGCCACGGGTCGACCTCAGGCTCCAGCTTGTGTCGCCGCTGACGGTCCCGCTCGGCGCGGCGCCGACCCTTCGCAGCCTTCATTCGCCGCTTGTGCCGGGTGCGGCGTCGCTTCTTGGCCTTCTTCTTGTCTGCTGGTGACGCCCTGCTCAATTCACCGGCTCCACTCCAGATGCGAGCTTACCCTCAGGACGTCGAGTCAGCCCCTTCTTCACTTGGCGACCGGACCCGAGCTGGGAGGTCAACGGACTGCAAAGCCACCCCGAGCCGCGAATCGCGATCACCAGCGCCGCCACTTGTCTCTGTAGGACGGAGGGTCTGGGATTGGTTCGTCGGGCTCCTCAGCTTTCTCTGCCACGAAGGTACTGCTGTCCCCGTCTTTGATCCGAATCTCCCCCCCCAATCGACCATCCTTGCCCAATCTGGCATTGCCAGTCCCGGCCATCTGATCGTATTCCCACGCACCCTCCCAACTGAACGCCACACCGGTTCTCGTTGGCCGGGCGTTTACATAGGCAAGGAGGCAATGCATTCGCAGCCGGTCGCCAGAACCGGTCAGAGACAGCAGCGCAGGACCGAGGTCGTCGAGGCCGTCGGTCACCCAAGTTCCGGTATCGACGATGCGCCACCAGCCGTGGTATTCGGGAGGAATTGGAGTCGTCGTGGTTGACCTCTGAGGCGGGCTGGGCAGGGACATGCGAGGGAGAGCTTAGCCTGCGGACTCGTGGACTCTGCCTTGCGCTCGCGGGCAGAGGTTACAGGAGCCTGACCCGCCTGCGTCATGCCGAGTGTCCAAGCCCGGCCGATATCATGCCGCCGCCGCTTGCAAACTCCTTCCTGCTATACCTGGAGCAGGACGACTCCGACAGTCTGATCGTGTCGGCGACGAATCACCCAGACCTCCTCGACACGGCTCTGGTTCGCCGGTTCGACTCAGTCGTGCGCTACGAGCTCCCGGACCTGGAGATCGCCGGCGGGTGATGCAGAACCGGCTGGTACCAGGGGGCGACTTTGCGGCCGAGGCCGCGGAGGCCGCTGCTCTCAAGGACCCGCCTCCGCCGAGCGAAGCTGACACCGCTCAGATGCGCTACCCTCCGGAGCCTAGGAGGGCAAATGGCCAACGAAACCTTCGTGGTGTCGTCGGAGTTAGCGCAGGAACTGGTTGCCAAGCTGAACAGCCTGGAGACGTTCCCGATCAAGCTCAGCGCCCTGTCTGAGCACCTTGGCATGCCCCTCGATCGCTACTTCAATCCCGAGCAACACGACCCCACCTTCGTTCACGACGTCGGAGGAACGGGGATCAACATTGGCGGGATGCCCGTCAACCACGGAACGACGGAGAAGGACGCGCCCCTCTACTTCGAGCTTCGTTCGCAGTACTACGCGCGCTACTGGGATAAGACCGGCTCGCACTCGCCGCCCTTTGCGCGCGACGACCCTACGGTGGACCAGATTCAGATCTCGGGACGCTACGACCAGGCGCCGCCGCCGAAGCCCCCAGGGGACGCTGTACGCCAAGACGACACCGCGTACCACTACCTCAAGCGCTACGAAACAACGAAGGCCATTGAGGGCGGCTACATCACGCTCTTCGCGCAGGAACTCGACAACCGAGACGTCAATTTCGCGCGCTGGACATACGCAGTAACGACCGAGGCCGGGCGCTACCTCGACGAGGCTCAGGTCGAGCACCTCGAGTCGACCCTGATCGGGCTGATCGACGCCGCCGAGCAGGGCGAATTTGAGACCCACTGGACTGAGTTCGAGGCCCGCGAAAAGGATCACAAAGACCTAGGAAGCTACTACTACCCGCTCTTCAGCGTTCAGGCCGTGTTCCTTACCGCCACCAAAGGCCCCTACTTCGGCAAGCACCTCGCCGCCGAGGGGAAGTCGGAACACCTTCGCCTATACATCTACACCAAGCGCGAGGGTGGCCTCGTCCTGCGTCGATTCGCCAAGCGCCTCGGGATCGAGTCGATCCTGATCACCAAGGACATTCCCATCGTCTCTGGCGCGGGCAAGGCCGACGCCGGCGGCGACCTCTACTACAACCGGATTAAGTTCGACGCCCCGCCTTGGAGCTTCTCCGGCGTCGGGTTCTATCCCTGGCTGCCCGGTGAGAAAGTCGCAACGACGCTCTCCGTCGACACCCTCAAGCTCACAAGTTTCAACCTCGGCCGCACGGTCCCGCGGGCATGACGAGAACTGGAGCTTCGTGACGCCGTCGGCGCCAGCCGTCTAGTCGACGGACCCGAGCTCTCTTGGAGCCTTCAGGTCCCAGAGTCGGACTCGCTCCCCCGCCGCAGTCGGGCGACCATAAAGAAAGAGAGCGCGCCAATCTCGTCCATGCCTGCGACCACGCCGCCAAGGACGCGATCCTCGACCAGCGAACCGCCGTGAGCCCAGACGATCTCGTCAGAGCGCTCAACGACCGTCAGGGCCACCAGATCTAATCGGACCCGGAGATCGCATTGGCTGCGCCCAGCAAGAGGCCTTCGAGGCGATCAAGGCCATGGCCCTCACGAGCACCAAGATCGGGCGCAACGACCCCTGCTACCGCGAGAGCGGCAAGAAATACAAGCGCTGCTGCCTGCTCGCACCAACGACGAGCTGGGCGGTTTAGCGCGGCGGCGAAGCCAGCACAGCCGTCAGCCCCGCCACGCCCAATCCTCCGGCGACCACTCGCCCCTTGGATCCGCGAGAACTGGGTCCAGGAAGCCCGTCACGGCCGCATACACCGCAGGTTCGCCTACCAATGGTCAGCGATCTCTCGATTTCTTCCTCCCATGTTTTCGTGGCGGTGCCTGCTTATGTGCGCGCGGGACAGGCTTCCACGCCCGCTCGCCTGGGCGAGGTTCGCGTGGCTC
>JAESQQ010000297.1 GCA_016765095.1 Planctomycetota bacterium
GGGCTCGCAATGCGCTTCCGTAGGGGCGGGGTTTACCCCCGCCCGCCCCGAGGCTGCGCCGTTCGGCCTCTCTGGTGCCGCCGCGCACTCGTCCGTTGTTACGTCAGGCGCTGTACCCCCTCCCGCGGGCGGGGGTAAACCCGGGGTAAACCCCGCCCCTACATTCACCCGTACCGGAACTTCTGGCGGGCTGCACTAGGACCCGAGCGAGGGCGCGCTCTGCGCCAATTGCCTGGCGTCCTCGCGCTTCGCCCCCGATACTTCCCCCGTGAGCGACCCGCTCCCCACCCCCCAAGACGAGACCGCGGAGCTGGCCTCTGAGCCAGTCCGCGCGACCGACTCGACCGCCGAGCTCCCTGCGGCGATCGCGGGCGGGGCTGTGCCCAACCCGGAGCTTGTGGAGGACGACTTCGAGCTTGGCGCTGGGCCCGGTTCTGGGCCCGGCTCGAGCCCCGAATTCGACGAGACCGTTCAACTCGATTCAGCCGAGGCGGCAGGCTTGCCCGCGCGCCCCCGTGGGGATCAGCCGGTTCCTGCAGGCACCCATGCCCCCGGGGAGTTTTCCTCCGAGCGCTATCGCGTCGTGCGCGAACTGGGGCGGGGCGGAATGGGCGTCGTGCTCGAGGCCTTCGACAAGCGCCTCGAGCGGCGGGTCGCGCTCAAGGTTCTCCTCTCGGGGGATCTGGCCGGGAGCGACGCCCGCGAGCGGTTCCAGCTCGAGGCTCGCGCGGCGGCTCGCCTCAAGCACCCGAACCTGGTCGCGGTCCACGAGGTCGGGGAAGAGGGAGGGCGCCCGTTCCTGGTCATGGACTACGTCGAGGGCGAGTCGCTCGCGGCGTGGCTTCGGCGCGACGGTCCGCTCCCGTCGCACAGAGCAGCGGAGATCGCCTATTGCTTGGCCGAGGCGCTCTACACCGCCCACGTGTGCGGGATCCTCCACCGGGACGTCAAGCCAGCGAACGTCTTGATCGCCAAGGACGGCAAGACGCTCCTGACTGACTTCGGCCTCGCCAAAGAAATCGAGTCGGGGCGAGAGGGAATCACCCAGAGCGGCTACGTGGTCGGGACGCCGGCCTACATGTCGCCCGAGCAGGCGCTCGGCCAGCGGGATCGGCTGGATCGTCGGAGCGACGTCTACGGGATCGGCGCCACGCTCTACGAAATGCTGGTCGGCAAGCCCCCCTTCGTGGCGCCGACTCTCCCCGTGGTCTTGTCCATGGTGGTCCATGACGAGCCGGCTCCGCTCCGCCCGCAGACCCCCGGGATCGATCGCGACCTCGAGACGATTTGCCTCAAGTGCCTCGAGAAGGAGCCTGCGGATCGCTATGGGTCCGCCAAGGACCTCGCAGCAGACCTCGCCCGCTACCTCGCCAACGACTCGATCCTGGCGAGACCGCCCGCTGTCTTCGAGCGGGGCCGCAAGTGGCTCAAGCGAAACAGCCTCGTGGCGCGGACTCTGACGCTCAGCCTCGGGCTCTCGATCATGGCGGGGATCGGAGGCACGGTCTGGTTCATGCGCCAGCTCGATCGAGAGCGGCGGACCGCCCAGGCGGCGGCCCGCGAGGCGGCGCTCGCGCTCGACTTGCTCGTGGTCGACGTTCAGCAAGAGCTGGGAGATCTGCCCGGAGCGCGCGTTCGCCGCGCGCGTCAGCGGCTGCTCAGCAAGGCCCTCGACCGTCTGCTCGCGCTTCGCACAAGCCACCTCCAGACCCTTCGCTCGGCCGAGGTCGGCCGCCAGCTTGCCCAGCTCGCGCTCCAGGCTGGCGAGGGGAGCCGCGCTCGCCAGTTGGCGGAGGACGCCGTCGAGCGCTCCCGGATCGGCGGAGAGGGTGAAGTTGGGGACATGAACACCGCGCTCTCGCTCTTGGTCCTAGGCGACGTCGAACGTGTCCAAGGAGAGTCGGGGGCGGCGACGGCGCACTACCGCGAGGCGATCGAGCTCCTGAGTTCGATCAAGACGGTCGAGGGGGCGACCCAAGAGGCTTCGGTCCACTTGGTCGAGGCCTTGATTCGCGAGTCCGGCCACTTGTTCGGGCTGGGGGAGTTCGAGGCCAGCGAAGTCAGCGCGCGCCGAGCTCAGGAGCTGGCTCGCGGGCTCCCCCGCAGCGAGAGCCTGCTCCTGAGGTCGGCCGCCGCGGACGCCTGCGGGCGAGTGCTCGAGGCCCGGGTCAACACCGAGGGCGCGCTCGCGTCCTATCGCGAGGGGATCGAGCTGGCTCGCGACGCCGTCCGAGCTGACCCCAAGAGCGTCGAGGCCCGCCGCTTCTTAATGGCCTCTTGGAGTCACCTGGGGCGCGTTCGTCGAACTCGGGGCGACCTCGAGGGCTCGGTCAAGGCAGACCTCGAAGGCCTGCGTTTAGCAGGAGAGCTCCTGCGCGCCGACCCAGAGAGCCTTCGCTTTCAGCAGGCCAGCGTGGCGCTCCAGGTCGACTTGGCAGACACCTACGAGGCCTTGGGGCGCGCGGACGACGCGCTGCCGCTGCTCCGCGCGGCCCTGACGCGCAATCGCGATCTGGTCGCGAGCGACCCCGAAGGGATCGACTCCCGAATCCTCTGCGCGGCGCTCGCCGAGCGTCTGGTCGCGATCTTGACGGCCCGCGGCGAGTACCAGGAGGCGAGACTCCTCCTCGGAGAGCAGATTCGCCTCGCAGAAGAAGTCTTGGCTCGCTCGCCCCAGCACCGCGAGGCCCAGCGGGCCCTGGGGGGCGCTCTCGAGGCGCTGGCGGCGCTCCACATAAAGCGCGGCGAACTCGCGAAGGGAGAGCAGCGACTGCGCGAGGTGATCGCGCTCCGGCGAGAGCTCGTTCAAGTGCGCCCGGACCGCGACGCGCAGCTCGAGCTCTCCTCGGCGCTGATCGCTCGCGCTGAGGCGTGGCAGAACAAGGGGAAGTTGGACGAGGCGCGTGAGGCGCTCAAAGAGGCGCTCGCGATCCGGCGGAAGCTCGTTGAGGCTAACCCGACGGATATCGAGGCTCGTCAGGCCTTGGCGCGGGCATATTGCGAGCTGATCGACGTCGAACGGTCCGCCGAACAGTTCAAGGCCGCGGAGGCGGCGTTGAAGCTCGGATTGGAGGCGGCCGCACCCCTCCACCAGCAGGCGCCCAGCCACGCCAAGTCGAGGCAGGTCCTGGCGACCCTTGCGGTGTATCAGGGGGCCGTCGCGCTCGAGCAGGGTCACCCCGATCAGGCGCGTCCCGCGTTGACAGAGGCCGTGCGCCTGCGGCGAGCGCTCCTGGTCAACAACGCGAGCGACATCGTCAGCCAGCGGGCCCTGGGGCGCGCCCTCTCGCGGCTGGCAGACCTCGAGCTAGCGGAGGGGCGGCGAGCGCCGGCTCGGGATCTCTACGAGGAGGTCCTCGCCACGCAGCGAGCTCGTCTCCAGCAGCATCCCGAGGACACCGAACTTCGGCGCGACCTCCTCGTGGGACTCGTCAAGCTCTCCGATCTCGACCTCAAGGTCGGGAAGCTCGAGGCAGCCGCCTCGCGCCTCAAGGAGGCGGACGGAGTCGGTCGGGTCTTGCTGGAGAAGACCCCTGGAATGGGAGCGGCCCAGTACGACCGACTGATCGTGGCGGCTCGACTGGCCAAGGTCTCCATGAGCCTCGGGCGCAAGTCGGAAGCCCTCAAGGCCTACAAGGACGCGGCTCAGTTGAGCGGTCTGGTCCTCGATAAGAGCGAGAACGGGGCCCGGCGGCGCAACCTGAGCGTGTTCTGGCTCAAGATCTCGGATTTGACGCGGGGCTTTGGCGACGAGTTTGGGGCCCGGGCCTACCTGGAGCGGGCGGTCAAGAACCACATTCGCGCGGCCAAGATCGATCCGCGCTTGGCGCCTCAGGTCCGCGAGCTCCAGCGGAAACTCAAGGAGCAGCGCCGCCGCTGCGAGCTCCTCTCGGGTGACGTTCAGCCGACGAGCGACTCCGACCGCGTATTCCTGGCGCAGGTTCACCTCCAGAACGAGCGCCCGGCCGAGGCGCTTGGCTACTACCGACAGCTCCTCGGGAGCGAGGAGGGGCGGCGCAAACTCGGCTTGCTGGCGGAGGGGATTCAGGCGGCCAGCCTGGCGGTTACGAAGGCGACGGACTCCGTCGATCGGGCCGACTTCCTCGATCAGGGGCTCAAGTGGCTCGAGTTCACCGTGAAGCTCTGTCGGAGTGAACTCAAGCGCGCGCCAGGCATGATCAAGGAGGCTCCCGAAGAGCTGAAGGCGGGCCTCGAGACCACGCGACGTCAGATCGTGGCGCACCTCGCCCAGCTCGAGCAGGACCCGACCCTCGAGCCGCTGCGGGCGGACCCGCGCTACGCGGAGCTGTTCCCAGCGAAGGACCCTCGCTAAGTCGGCGCCAAGGAACCGCCGCCCCGTCGGGTCGGCCATCTTTTCCCGAGCTGTAACGCCGGATTGACGAGAGCGAGCGGCCGGGCCCGAGAGGGTTGTTCGCCTTGGCAAGGGTTTCGGTCCTGGACCCTGTTTTGTTCAGAGCTCGTTCGCGGGGGAGGTCTGGAACTCGAATCGTGCACGTCGACACCGCAGCTCGTGAGCTGTGTTGCAAGCTCGTCTATTGCGGACCCGCCTTGGCTGGCAAGACGACCAACTTGGAGCGGATCTATCTAGACGCGCCCGCAGACCGGCGGGGGAAGCTCTCTTCGATCGCAACGGAAGGCGAACGGACGCTCTTCTTCGACTACATGCCGCTGGACCTAGGCGTGATCAAGGGGCTTCGCGTCAAGCTCTCGATCTACACGGTGCCCGGCCAAGCGCTCTACGTGACGACCCGGCGAATGGTCCTCCAGGGCGTCGACGGGCTCGTGTTCGTGGCGGATTCCGATCCGAAGCGGATCGAGGAGAACGTCTCGGCCCTGGCGGAGTTGGAGCGGCTGATGCCTGCGATCCGTGGGCGCGAGCTCCAGGACCTGCCCTTCGCGTTTCAGTGGAACAAGCAAGACCTGCCCGGGGCGCTGGACCCCGAGGCGCTCAACGATCGCCTCAACTCCTGGGGAGGGATCGCCGTCGAGGCTGTCGCTAGCGAGGGTCAGGGGGTGCTAGAGACGCTTCGCAGGATCACCCAAGCCACGCTCAAGGACTGTCGGGCTCGGGTCGGGCTCTCCAGTTCAGTCGCTGAGGGACGAATTCAGCGACGAACCACTGGGCGTCTCCGCAGGCTCCGGGCGGAGCGAGTCGCAGAGCTGTGTCCGTCCGTCCAAGCGGTTCCGGCGGGCGCCCCGTCGACTCAGGTCGCAAACGGGACCCCAGTCAGGAGCTCTGAGGAGCAAACGCTCCCCTACGGACGCGGTCGGGGGGAGCCCCCACAGACACCCGCCCCGGCGGCTCCGACCCGCTCGACGGGAGAGATAGACACCAAAGGCCAGCAGCAGAAGAAGGTCAGGAAGCCGGGCTGGACTTCGCGGAAGTCCCGCAAGAAGAAAGGGCGCCGCCGGGCAGATCCTGAGGCGCCGACCACGCGACCTCTGCGGACTCCGATCCCGCCCCAACGGCTAAAGCCTCGCCGCCAGACTGCGAAGCTCAAACCCGGTGCGGTTGGGCTCCGGCGGGGGCCGACCTTTGAGGTTCAAGTTCCCCCACCCCCGCCCTCGCTCCGCCAGGGCGAGCCTCCTCGCTTGCGCCGCCCCAAGCCCAAGCCGCCCGCGGCAGACTCGGTCTCGCGCGACGAGCTCTGTCCTTGGGGGTCGGTCTCCCAGATTCTCCCTCCACGAATCGACCCCGTGATCGGGCGCGAGATCGGGCCCTGGCGGATCCACGCCAAGCTCGGGGAGGGTGGAATGGGCGCGGTCTACCTCGCTCGCCACCCGCAGCTTCGCAAGGAAGTCGTGGTCAAAGTTCTCAAGCCCGAGCTTGCTCACCGACCCCAACGCGTCGAGCGTTTCTTGCGGGAGGCGCGCCTCGGGGCGCGCCTCAGCCACCCCAACCTCGTCTCGGTGCAGGACGTCGGGACGACTCGCTGCGGGCTGCACTACATGGTCATGGAATACGTCGAGGGGGTGAACCTCCACGAACGCACCGAGATCCAGGGGGCTCAAGATCCGCCCGAGGCGCTCCGGATCGTGCGTGAAGTCGCCAAGGCGCTCGCGGCTCTCCATGCCGAAGGCGTGATCCACCGTGACGTCAAGACGGAGAACGTTGTGATCACGCCGGCGGGCGAGGTCAAGCTGATCGACTTCGGGCTCGCGAAGGACCTCTCCGACTCCGAGGCCTTGACCCTGCCGGGCGCCTTGATCGGGACGCCTGTCTACATGGCGCCCGAGATTGGGCGCGTCCGCGAAGTCGATCACCGAGTCGATATCTACTCGCTTGGGCTGACGTGGTACTGCCTGTTGACGGGTGAACGACCCTTCGCGGGCGAAGACGTGCACCGTGTGATCCTCGGCAAGGTTCCGCTCCCTCGCCCTCGGGCGAGCACCGGGGACGCCCTCGATCCAGGGACCCAAAACGTGCTCGCCCGAATGTTGGCGTGGCACCGGGAGGAGCGGCATCCGACGATGGCGGCCGTCTTGTCCGACCTCGCGGCCCTCGCCAAAGGGGACAGCTCCAGCGCGATCAGCGCGCCCGATCGCTGGGCCCTGACGCGGCCCAAGAAGGCGCGAAAGGCCAGGCCTCCCGTTCGCGTCGAGGTCCCCCAAGTTCCCGAGACCGACCCTCGGCTCTTGCTCTTGATCCTGATCCAACTCGGGATCTCGCTGGTCGCGGTCCTGCTCGCCTCCCTCGCGCTGCTCTTGAGCTGAGGCGCCTCGTCTAGTGCTGCCCTCCAGAAGTTCCGGTACGGGTGAATGTAGGGGCGGGGTTTACCCCC
>JAESQQ010000298.1 GCA_016765095.1 Planctomycetota bacterium
CCAGCGCGCGGCGGGCGCGCTGGTAGAGCGCGCTTGGCTGAACGTCCGCCGCTGGGCTCGAGGCGGTGCTCGTCGCGAGCGGTGAGCCGGCCTTCGAGGGAGCTGAGTCCGTCGCGCGCGCGGTGAAGAAGCCCAGCGGAAGGAGCAGCAGGAGGAGGAGGCCACTCAAGGCGAGCGGCACCCACGCCCCGCCCCGAACCGTGGGCGGCGGGGTTCCCTCGCCGAAGGCGAGCAGGTCGTTGCGGAGGAGCTCCAAGGACTCATAGCGGTCACCGCGAGACTTCTCCAGACAGGTCAGCACGATCCGATCCAGCTCGGCTGGGACGGGTTCCCTCGTCAGCTCGGAGGGTGGGACAGGGACCCGGTTCTCCGTCGCGATCATGATCTCGACCATCCCTTCGCCCTGAATCGGGGGGACTCCAGTCAAAGCCGCGTAGAGCAGGGCGCCGACCCCATAGACATCGGTCCGCGCGTCCCAATCGCCCTGGGTCCCAGACGCCTGCTCGGGAGCCCAGTAGCCCGGCGTTCCCTGGACGGCTCCGGTCTGGGAGAGACGCACGGATTCGTCCCGGTCGAGCTCCTTCGTGAGGCCGAAATCGGTCACGACGTAGCGTCCCTCGGGAGTTCGAATCACGTTGTCGGGCTTGAGGTCGCGGTGCAGGATTCCCAGCGCGTGGGCAGGCACCAGCGCGCTCGTGACTTGGACGCCCAAGTCCACTGCCTCCCCGGCCGAGAAGCCCGCGCGGGAGCGGAACAGGTCGCCGAGGGTCTCGCCCGGGACCCGCCGCATGGCGAGCCAGGGCACTCCCTTGTCCTCGCCAGCGTCGAGGAGCTCGACGAGGCCGGGGTGGCGGAGCTGGCGGAGGGTGCGGACCTCGCGCTCAAAGCGCTTGCGCTGAGCCGGTGTCGCACGGCGACCTGCGCTCATGACTTTGAGCGCGACTTCGCAGCCAAGTTGAGGGTGCTTGGAGAGGTAGACCGAGCCCATTCCGCCCTCGCCGAGGACTCCGAGCAGGGGGTAGGGGCCAATCTGGGTCGGGCGTCGCGCCACGGATTCTCCGGCAGTCCCTAGCGGTTCGTGCGAACGCTGTTCGCAAGAGCCCTCTAGACCTTGGCGCTCTCGGTCTCTGGAGTCTCGGGAGCTTCAACGGGCTTGGGCACGTGGGGCGGCAAGGCCTGAGCGGGGTCGAAGCCTTGGCCGTCGCGCAGCGCGCAGAGGGCCTCGCGCACGACCTCCACGATCCGATTGGCCTGCGCTCGGCGCGGGAGGTGGCTCGTGTTCCCGATCAAGAGGTCTGGCGGGAGGAAGGGCCCGATCCGAGCCTCGAGCTTCTCGTTTTTGGGGAGCCAAGTCCCCTTCGGCATGCTCTTGTGCGTGCCCGAGAGGTAGATCGGGAGAATCCCGGTCCGGCTGGCTTGCACGAGGAGCCCGAGGCCTGGCTTGAAGGCCGCCATTCGACCGGTCACCGAGCGGGTCCCCTCGGGGAAGATCAGGACTTTGCGGCCCTGACGGAGCATTCGGACGAAGCGGTCTAGGCTCTGGCGAACCGACTCGTGGCGGTCGAAGGGCACGACGTGGGTGAAGTTCTCGAAGTAGGTCGCCCGGAGCGTGTCCTTGAAGAAGTAGTCCCGAGCGCCCGCCGAGATCACCTCGCGCCCGTAGTCGCCGAGGGAGTATTTGACGAGTCCGACGTCGAGGTGGCTGCAGTGGTTGGCCACGATGATCGCGTTGGTGTGGTACGGAATGTTCCCGCGTCCGAGGATCTTGGCGTTGAGGACTCGGCCGTAGCCGACCTCCTGGAGCGTGTCGAGGAACCCGTGGACCGCGCGCTGGACGGGAGCGGGGATCCGCACCGCGCGGGCCTTCGCCTCGAGGGGGGCGATCGCGGTCCCGCCGGCTTCCTGGTCGAAGAGCGCGAGGAGTTGAGCGACGGTGTTGACGTTGGTCAACGTCGTCGGTGCGGGACGGCCTGCCTCTTCGGCGAGGGCCAGCACGATCTCGGCGAGCGCGATCGAGTCCAGGCCGAGGTCTTGGCTGAGGTCCGCCTCGGGGACGACCTTCGTCGGGTTGACGCCCGCGAGCTCGTTGAAGATCCGTCCCGCGTCCAAGCCGCTCGAGGTCTTGCCGACGCGCTGCTTGCGGTGGCGCCCGGTGTCCTTGGCGCGCGAGAGCTCGGTCAAGATCCGCGCGACCTCGGCTCGCTTCACCTTGCGGGTCGGGGTCCTGGGGAGGCTCCGGCTCGTGAACTGGAGGACCTTGATCCGCTTGGGATAGGGGAGCTGCTCCGAGCGCACGCGGACGAACTCGCGGATCCGTTCGCGGGCACCTTGGATCCCACCCTCGCCTTCCCCGCTGGGGACGACTAGGGCGCCGACGACTTCGTGCTCACCGGTCTGGTTGACCCCAGCGACGGCGATCTCGCTCACGTCGGGGCAGTCCGCGTAGAGGTCCTCGACTTCGTCTGGGTGGACGGTGTTTCCGCTCGCGTCGACGATCGCGTCCTTGAGCCGGCCCACGACGTGCAGGTAGCCCTCGTCGTCGAGGCGGCCGAGGTCACCGGTGCGGAGCCAGCCCTCGCAGAGCGTGCGGGCGGTCAACTCGGGGTCGCCGTCGTAGCCGCTAAACAGGCTCGGTGAGCGGGCCAGGATCTCTCCGACGCCTTCGCCGTCGGGGTCGGCGATCTTGAGCTCGACGCCTGGGATCGGGAGGCCGACCGAGCCGTGGACTCGGTCCTGGTCGGGGCGGCAGGTCGCGAGCACGGGGCCGGCTTCGCTCAGGCCGTAGCCTTCGTGGATATCGATCCCGAGCCCCTCGAACTCGTGGCTGACGTCGTGGCTGAGCGCGGCGCCGCCAGAGACCAAGAGCCGCAAGTCGCCGCCGAAGCCGTCGTGGATCTCGCCGAAGAGCTTTCGGCCGAGGTTGAGGCCAGTTCGCTTGCGGAACCCGCGGTGGAAGGCCAAGAGGGCGTCGTAGGCGCGTACGGCTCGGTCGCCCTTAGCGCGGACGCCGCGGCGGACCTTGCGCTGCCAGGCTTCGAACAGCGCCGGGACCCCGATCATTGCCGTCGGTCGAACCTCGTCCAAGCCAGCCCTGAGGTTCTCGGCGTTGACCTCGTGGAGGTAGGTGACCGTCGCGCCGCCATAGAGCGGGAGCAGGAAGCCTGCGCTGAACTCGAAGCAGTGGTGGAGCGGTAGGACCGAGAGCACGCGGTCGTCAGCGCCGACTTGGAACAGGCTCGCTAGCGCGCGGACCTGCTTGCAGAACGCCTCGTGGCTGAGGAGGACGCCCTTGCTCGCTCCCGTCGTCCCTGAGGTGTAGAGGAGGGTCGCGGGCGCGCGCGGGACGAGCTCGTTCTCCAGCGGCAGTTCGGGGAGGCTCTCCTTGTCGGCGGCCTTGGCGACGAGCTCGACGAGCGAGAGCACGTTGACCTCGTGCTCCGCCGTCAGCGCGCGGAACTCGGCGCCGATCGACTCCTCACAGGCTGGGGACAGAAACACCTGGCGGGCGCCCGAGGCCACCACCAGAGCTAGCGCCCGATCGGCCTCGGTTCCTTGCTCGAGCGGGACGCAGGTCGCGCCAGCGAACTGGATCGCGAAGTAGCCCATTCCCCACTCGGGTGAGTTCTCGCTCAGGATCGCGACTCGATCGTGAGGTTTGACGCCCATCTCGACCAGGCGGCGTCCGCCAGCTCGACTTCGAGAACAGGCCCCCTCGTAGGTGACTCGACTCGTGACCTTACCGTCGGTGTCCAAACGTCGCCACAGGACGATCGAGCCGAAGCGGGCGCGGTCCTCGAAGAGCGCGGTCAGCGTCGAGAACTCGGGCTCGAAGCCGCTTGGGGCCCCGCCTTGTTGGAGTCGAAGCTGCGGGAAGGCCCAGCGCTCGAGGCCTGGAATGTGGATTTCGTTCCAGTAATGACGCCAGTTGATCTCGGCAGGGAGGTAGGGGATCTTGGCTTGATCAAGGGGGTCGAGGCTGTCGTAGAGCCGCTGGGCGTTGTCGCAGCGGAAGGTGACGGGGTGGGCCTCAATGAAGGGCACGTAGATCTCGACGACCATGGCGCCCCGGTCGAGGTCGCGGGCGGCGGTCTTGACGGCGGTCTTGACCGTGTGGAGCAAGTCGCGGAGGGGACGGCGACGCGGCTCGGGGACTCGATTGACGAGGTCACGGATCTTGTGAACGAGCTTGGCTTTCCCCGGGAGCCCCCACCGGGTGTAGAGGCTGCGGGGGACCATCATAGCGTCTAGGTCGAGCGTGCGTCGAATGTAGGTCCCGAAGGTGCCGTCCTTGCGATCGCGATACGCGAGCGAGGCGAGCTCGATCACACGTCGCATCGCGAACGCGTTGCTGTCGCTCGTGCCGAGCTGGTAGACCGACTTGTTCGTGCCCGCGATCACAGCCGCCGAGATCGCGATCAGCGCGTGGGCGACATAGTCGACGGGGATCACGTCGAGGGTGATCTCGGGCGTCGTGGGCCAGTAGCGCTGGCCGAGGGCGGTCATCCAGACCAAGGGCGCGCTGGTGTTGATCCCTTGGTTCCAGCCCGGCGAGGGGAAGGCCATTGAGCTCTCGACGACCGCGGGGCGAACCGTCGCGACGGAGCCGAGGTCCTCTTCGGCGAGGTGCACGAGGCGCTCGGCGAGGGCCTTGGAGTAGGTGTAGGTGTTTGGCCAACCCCAGCGCTGGGCGCGCTCGATCCCGATCTCGACGAGGCGCCGGCGAACATGCAGGTCGACCAAGCGCTTGAGCTTGCGCTTGCTCCCGCCAGACGCCTCCCAGAGGTCCGCCTGGAGGGCAGGGTCCTTGGCTTCTTCGGCTCGGAGGTCGTCCACGAGTCGGCGCGCGATCGCGTATTCCGCTGCGGCGTCGAAGCCCTCAAAGCCCGAGTGGGTCCGCTTGGGGTAGTCGTGCGGGTCGAGGACTTCTTGGTGTTGCCCGTCGCGAGTTCCGCACACGAAGCAAGTCGAGACGTGAATGAACCCGCAGCGCCCTTTGCCGGCTGCCTTAGCGATTTGAAGGCAGTGGAGCGTCCCCTGGACGTTTATGTCGAGGGCCTTGTCGAGGGGGGGCACGAACTCGACCAACCCTGCGCAGTGGAGCACGAGGTCGAGGTCCTTGGTGACCGCCTCGAGGCGCTCGCCGCTCAGGCCGCCCAGGGGCTGACAGAGGTCGCCTTGGACGGGGGTGACTTTGCTCGAGACGAACTCGTAGAGATCGACCCCGTACTTGTCGCGAAGGGGGTCGAACGCGGGCGAGGTCACCACGTCGCGCACGAAGCGGTCGCGGGCGGCCTGGTCGTCCGCAGCCCGCACCAGCGCCACGATCTGGCCGATCTCGGGGTAGTTCGTCAGGAGCGCGGAGAGGTAGACCTTCCCCAGGAACCCAGTCGATCCCGTCAGGAGGATCTTCTTGTTGGCCAAGGTCTCGACCAGAGGGGGTAGGGGTGGACTCACGGACGCTCCAAGCCGGAGCGCGTTCGCCGCTACTCCTGGCAGGGCAGCGTTTTAGCGAGAACGAGCCCTGCGGGCAAGCAACGATCCAGGAGCGACCTGCATTCCAGCCTCAGCCTTCTTCTAAGCCTTGGGAGGCGCGGAGCGCGCTTAAGTCCGCGGGGAGCGGGGCCTCGAGTTCGAGTTGGCCTAGTCCTTGGGCCCTTGGGAAGGCCATGCGGTGGGCGTGGAGGGCTTGACGAGTCAGGATCGCCTCCCCGCTGGTGGGCCAGACCGTCTCCCCTAGCCCGTAGAGGGCGTCGCAGAGGACAGGGGTCCCGAGCGCTTGGGCGTGGACACGGATCTGGTGCTGGCGGCCGGTGAAGATCTGGAACCGGACCCAGCTCAGCTCACCGATCGTCTCCCCGACGGCGTAGTGGGTCCGCGCGGCGAGGCCCTCGGGGCGGATCGCCATCATGATTTCATTCTCCGCGTCGGGGTCGCGGCCGATCGCGAGTTGCAGGTCACCTTCGGACGGATCGGGGCGGCCGTGCACGCAGGCCAAGTAGACCTTCTCGACCTCTGCGCCCTCGATCACGCTCTGCATGCGGCTCCGGGCTTGGGCGTTCTTGGCCACGACCAAGACGCCCGAGGTGTCACGATCCAGGCGGTGGCAGATCCGGGGGATCACCGGTCCGAGTTGGCCCGGACGTGAGCCGCCGAGCACCTCCTCGCCTGCGCCGGCCCCGTGGCGGAACCTCCAGTGAAGCGCCTGAATCAAGGTGTTGACTCGGATTCGCCCGACCGGGTGGACCACCAGCCCTGGCGGCTTGTTGATCACGATCAAGTCCTCGTCCTCGTGCAGGATCCGCTCCTCCAGCTCGTGGGCGAGTTCTTCGTGGCGTTCGGGTTCGTCGGGCGGAGGGACCGTGACCGCGACGCGCTCGCCTTGGCGGAGCTTGTGCGACTTCTTGGTCACGACCTCTCCCTCGACGCTGACCTGCCCCTCCGACAGGAGCTCGAGGATCGAGGTCCGCGAGCGCCAGGTCAGGCGCTCGCTGAGGAACCGGTCGATGCGGAGCTTGTGCTCGTCGGGAGGCACCTCGAAGGTCAACGCCTCGATCGCAGCGCTCAGATCCTGCGGGGCCTCGCGGACTCGCTTGGGGGGCTTGCGGCCGCGACGGGTCACGACCCGAGCCGGGGGTAGGTCTCGCCTAGCGCGGGCGGGATCGTGACGTCCTCTCCGCCGAGGCGACGGAGTTCGAGCGCGTTGGCGGGGGCTTGGCCGCGGTAGTGGTTGTTCGCGATCACGAGTGTCTTTTTGGCCACGCTGGAGAGGGTCGAGATCCTCCGAGCCCAGCCGTCGAGTTCGGGGGGGCTGTAAAGGTAGTCGTAGCGCTGGTCTCGACCAGCCTTGCTGTCGAACCAAGCCTCCCCGTTGCGACCGTGGAGTCGGACGTAGGCCAGCTCGGGCTGCGTGACCAGCTCGCTGGGGGGGAGCGTGTCGCGGGCCTGAGGCATGTCAATGCTGGCCAGGGTCGCCTCCTGGCCGCGCAAAAAGTCCACCGCGGACGTAGCCTGCCAGCTCGCGTGGCGGACCTCGACCACGAGCGGGAGCCCCGCGAGGGCTTCCCGGAGCTCTTCGAGCAGGCCCTTGGCCCGCGGACTCCAGGCGAAGTGCCCAGGGAACTGAGCCAGGACGGCCGTCAGGCGCTCGCGGTCGCGGAGCGGCGCGAGGAAGTCGTGGAAGGCCTGGACCTCACGCGGGAGGATCCTCCCCTCGTGGGTCATTGTCTGGGGGACCTTGGCGCTGAACAGGAAGGGCGGGCCCTGGTCGCGCTCGGTCAAGTCTGCCCAGCGGGCCGAGGTCGTCGGGCGAGGGATTCCGTAGAAGCTGGAGTTGACCTCGACCACGTCGAAGTAGCGCGCGTAGTAGCGGAGCGGCTCCCGCTTGGCCAAGCCGACGTCGCTGTGCTCGCCAGTCTCGAGCAGGCCTGTGAACAGGGAGCCTGGGCCGTCTGGGACTTTGCGCTGGGGGTAGAAGGAGCCGTACCAGTCTGGGAAGGACCAGCCCGCAGTCCCATAGCGCACCTCGGGGCTCGTGCTCACTAGTGCTGCCCCTCACAAGTTGCGGTACACCCCATTGCTTTCGTAGGGG
>JAESQQ010000299.1 GCA_016765095.1 Planctomycetota bacterium
GGTCTTAACTGCATCGCAGGGCTTGTCCCCGAGTCCAGCGCGTTCCTGAGGATCTAGTAAACGGGAGCACACGATCGGGAGTGGTCACTGTCGACCAGCCTCTCTGTCCGCAACAAGCCTCCACGTGACCGGTCATGATCGTGAGCTCCCGTTTAGTCCATTCCGAACAGCCAGCCCTCTTCGTCGCCGGCGCCGTCGTCTTCCAAGTCGCTCTCTGCGGCGGCTAGATCGCGGAGCTGCGCTGAGAGTTCGGCCTTGTTCTCGTTGGTCAGCTCCTCGCCGAGATCTGCTTCGGTCCACTTGAGCAGGTGCCGAGTCTGGCGCTCTTGCTCGGCTGCGCTGATTCGCTGCGCGCCGAGGGAGTCGAGCTCGACGTGGCGGAGCTCGCGGCGAACGAGCTGAGCTCGGAGGACGGTGGGGTCACGCTCGAGGGGGATCGCAAACAAGCGGGCGATCAGGAGGCGGAGCCGCTCGCGAGCCGCGTCAATGCGGAGCCGGTGAGCCTCCCGCTTGGCGTCCTCGGTGTGTCGCGAGAAGATCCCCTCCCCTTGGCGGAGGAAGACCTCGCCCTGGAGGAAGGCGCGGCGGAGGGGCTCGTCGGAGTCCTCGTTCACGAGTCGCTTCGCGACCTCCGCCAGATCGTCGGAGGTCTCGAACTCGAGCTGGTGGATCCCCATTGCGGCGGCGAGGGAGAGCTCGTTCTGACGCCAGCCCTGGTGGAATTGAAGCGCCAGCGACTCCAGGTTGGCGCGGGGCCCGATCGCATATCCCTCGGGAATCGAGAGGTCTTCGTCTTCAATGATCGCGAGCGTCAGGGCCGCGATCCGAGTCAGCGCTTGGAAGAGTTCGCCTTCCTCCTGATCGTTCTCGATCTGAAGCATGCACCAGGTGACCTGGCGCAAGAAGCGCTCCTCGCTCAGGAGGACCGGCAAGCCACGCGTATTGAGGGCCTTGCCGTAGTCGAACACGTCTCGGAGATTCAGAACCGGCGGGAGGCAAAGGTCCCCGAGGAAGAACTTCGCCATTCGAAGGAGAGGAGCGCTCAGGTTGTCGTCAGGTGCATCCAAGGTTGCACACCCTAGCCGCCCTGAGGGCTCGCGGCACCCGATAGGGGAATAGTGGAGAGCGGAATGCAAGGTCTCGTCTGGAGGTATCAAATTGTGTCGAGACCCGTCCGAGCAGCGAGGGGAGCGGCTACCCTCTCGCTATGGTGGCAACATGAGCGACGAGAGCGCAGAGGTCGTGGTCGTTGAGGACGAGGAGGACCTCGCGTTCCTGCTTCGTCAAAACCTCGAGACACAGGGCTACCGGGTCACGACTTGCGGAACGCTGCGTGCCGCACGCCACGCGCTCGAGGGCGCGCGACCCGCGCTCCTGCTCCTCGACGTCAACCTCCCCGACGGGACGGGATTCGACCTCCTCGGAGAGCTCAGGCGGGCTCAGGTCTGGACCCCAGCGATCTTTCTGACCGCCCGGAGCGCTGAAGCTGACCGGCTCCTAGGATTCGCCGTCGGCGGGGACGACTACGTCGTCAAGCCCTTCTCCATGGCGGAGCTCCTCGCGCGCGTGGCCGCGATCGTGCGTCGGAGCCAGCTCACGCGGCCGCCGGAGGCGAGCTTTCCGACCTTTCGCATCGACTTCGAGCGCTACGTACTCCACCGCGTGGGCCAAGAGCCCGCCCCGCTGACTTATCTGGAGAGCGAACTGCTCCGCTACTTGATCGAGCGGCCAGGGGAGGCGGTCTCCCGCAACACGCTCCTCAATGAAGTCTGGGGCTATGACCGCTTCCCGACGACCCGGACCGTGGACACCCACGTCCTCAACCTGCGCAAGAAGCTCGAGGAGGATCCCAAGCAGCCCCGCCATTTGCTGACGGTTCACGGGATCGGCTACAAGTTCGTGGCTTAGAACGGACGCGGGCGGCTACCGCATCGAGCGGATAGCGTCCTTGACCGACGCCCAGCGGCGCCCTCCCTGGATCGAGACGAGCGTCTCCTTGAACAGAGCGCTCTGCGCGCAGAGTGTCGTGAGGGCCAGCTTCAGCTCGCGGGGGTTGATCCACTTCGACTTCTCGGTGTAGGGGAGAAGATCGGTTCGCACGTAGATCGTGCTCCCCGCCGCGTAGTAGCGGAGGTTCTCGAGCTCGACGTTCATGTGGTTGAGCGCGACGCGGAGGTCGTCGGTCGGCTCTCCCTCAAGGTCGCAGATCTTGCCCTCAATCGCGACGAGGCCTAAGCCCTCAGGGGCCCAGAAGCGGTAGGACATGGTCTCGTAGGAGCCAGGCGTCCAGTCTGTCTTGCTCACGGCGCCGAGCCCAGTCGTCGGGATTCCCAGCTCACGGAGGGTGCCCCGCAGCTCGGCTAGGACGCGTTCTCCTTGGCCCGCGTTCGCTTCTACGTTGGGAGTGAAGCTCATGCGAGGAGACTAACAGGCGACCCGTGAGGGCACCACGGCTTCGGAACCGGAGACCCTCTAGCGGAGACCCTGCGCTAGCGCTGGGCGCTGACGATCGCCTGGTGGGCTTGAAGCCGGATCGCGTTGATCCGAATGAAGCCGGCCGAGTCGGTTTGATCGAAGCCGCCCTCAATGTCCATGCTGGACAGATCTTGGTTGTAGAGCGAACTCGGTGAGCTGCGGCCAATCGTCTCGACGTTGCCCTTGTAGAGGGCGAGCCGGACGACGCCGTCGATCAGCTCCTGACCCTTGTCCATAGCGGCCTGGAGGAACTCCATTTCGGGGCTGAACCAAAAGCCGTTGTAGATAATCGAGGCGAGCTTCGGCGAGAGGCCGTCGCGGAGACGCTGCACTTCGCGGTCCATGGCGATCCCCTCGAGGTCGCGAAGCGCCATATGGAGGATCGTCCCGCCCGGGGTCTCGTAGACGCCGCGAGACTTGACCCCGACGAAGCGGTTCTCAACGATATCGATCCGACCGATCCCGTTGGCTCGACCCAGCGCGTTGAGAGCCATGAAGAGCTCGTAGGGGTCCGTCTGGGTCTCGTTCGTCGTCAGGTTGGTCACCCGAATCGGGGTCCCGTCCTTGAACTCGAGCTCAACGAGGGTCTCTTGGTCGGGCGCGTCGCGCGGATCGACGGTCATTTGGAACATCGCAGGGTCGGGGCGGGTCAGCGGGTCCTCGAGGATCCCGGACTCGTAGCTCTTGTGCAGCAGGTTCTCGTCCATGCTGTAGGGCTTCTTGAGACTGACTGGGATGTCGATCTCCTGCTCCTGGCAGAACCGAATCATGTCAGGGCGGCCCTTGAACTGCTCCAAGAACTCTGGGGTCTTCCAAGGTGAGATCACCTGAATCTGGGGCGCGAGGGCGTAGTAGGCAAGCTCGAAGCGGACTTGGTCGTTTCCCTTGCCGGTGGCGCCGTGGCTGACGTAGCCGGCGCCCGCGTCTCGAGCGACCTGGATCTGGTGCTTGGCGATCACGGGACGCGCCAGCGCGGTCCCGAGGAGGTAGCGGCCCTCATAGACCGCGTTCCCTCGGATCGCAGGGAAGATGTAATCGGTCACGAACTCGCGCTGGAGGTCCTTGATCACGACGTCGTCCGCGCCTGTCGCGACGGCGTTCGCACGGATCTGGTCCATGTCGTCGTCTTGGCCAACGTCGCCGACGTAGGCGATCACCGAGTAGCCCTTGAGCTTTAGCCAGCGCAGAATGCAGCTCGTGTCCAGACCGCCCGAATAGGCGAGTACGACGGTTCCCTTGCTCATGTGTCTAGTCTCCAGCTGGAGGGCTGCCTCCAAGGCCGCGCATTCTGTGGGCGGGGGCCAGCGCGAGCAAGCCTGGGGCTCGTTTCTCCTCAACAAGTCGGAGGAGATCCAGAGCCGCCTCCCTCGGGCTACTCGAACTCGACGACGACTCGAAAGCCCCAGTGGAGCTTGGCCTCCTGCGTTCCCCCTTGCTCGTTGGCGTCGATTCGCAGCAGCTCCTTGCGGAACGAGCGATAGGAGCCCCCTTTGAGGATCCGCGAGCTCGCGTCGGGGTTTCCCTCGTCGTCCTCGCCCGGAGTTTGGGTCCATTCGGCCACGTTGCCAGCCATGTGCAGGAACTCGGTCTTGGGTGTGTTCCCCCCCAGCGTCGCGACCGTCTCTCCACGCGAGGCCGCCGTTCCTTCCCTGTCAGTCCTCTGGAAGATCAGCCGATCCGGATCCCACTCTTCGCCCCAAGGATAGGCTCGCTGAGTGCCACCGCCGGCCGCCACCTTCCACTCCTTGACGGTCGGGAGGCGGACTTTGACGCCTGGGACCCTTTGGAGCCACTCCTTGGTCTGCCAGGCGCAGTAGGCGAGGGCGGTTTGATAGCTGACGCCGCTGACGGGGTGGAGCCCTTGATCCTCGGTGTAGAACCGGAGCCCCAGCTCCCCTTTGGCTTCCCAGTGCTCAGGCCAAAAGCCCTCGTAGGGGAGACCCGCCTTGCGCTGCCTGTAAACGAAGCGGAAGAACTCGTTGTTGCTGACCTCGAAGCGGCACATGTAGACCTTGCCAGTCTTGACGAAGTCCTGAAGCTTGGCCTCGAGGAGCACGTCGCGCAGCTTGGCCTTCGCCTCGCCGGCGATCGCCTCGGCTTCGCTACCGTCCAAGCCGCCGGCCTTGGCCTGGGCGCTGGCCTTGGCCGCGAGGTCGGCAGCCTTTCGTAGATCACCTGCGGCTGCGGCCTCCTTAGCGAGGCGGAGGAGCCTCTGGAAGGCGTCCAACTTGGCGGCGGCCTCTCGCTTGGTGAGTCCGGCTTTGAGGCCGCTAAGCGCCTGGCGGATCGAGCCCGCGTCGATCCCTGAGGGGTGTTTCTTCAGGTAGGCCTCGCGGGCCTCGATCGCCACCTGGAGCCCGGGGATCGAGCCCTCGGCGTCGAGCGCGGGGAGCGCTTTGAACGCCTCGCGTGAGAGGGACTCGCGCTCGATCTCCGCGATCTCTGTCTGGATCTCGTCGGCCAGGTCCGCCAACCCATGGTCGGTCGCGATCGAGCGAGCGGATTCGTAGGCCTTGAGGGCGACGGTGAAGTCGTGCCCGGCCCGGGCCGCCCGCGCGCGACGCTGGGCCTGGATCGCTTCCTGGCGAGCAAGGACCAAGGCGTCGCTCTTCTCGGCTTCGGAGAGCTTCTCGCGGAGCTCACGGGCCTTCGCCACGACGTCGTCGAGAGACTCTTTGCGGGCGAGCTTTTCGGCCTGATTGATCTGGTCTCGTGCCAGGGAATAGCGCCGCTCTGCGCTCTTGCCCAGCTCTGCCTGCGCCTTCGCGAGGAGCTCTCGGGCTTGAGCCTCCGCCCGCAGACGGCGTGCCCGGGCGTGCACCGGAGACTGGGGCGGAGTCTTGGCGAGGATCGCCTCGAGCTTGAGAATGGCGGTCGAGTGGACTCGCTGAATGATCAACCCGGCGGCGGTGTTCAACTCGAGCAGGAGACCGACCCCCTTTGCCCGGGGACCAAGGAGTTCGGCCGGCTCGCCGCTCAGACCGCCAAGTCCGGCCGCCGTCAGCTCGAGGCGAAGCTTCTCGATCGCCTCAAGGGCGGTCTTCGCCTCGTCGAGCGTGGCCTCTGCGGGCCCATGGCTTCCTCGCTCGAGTGAGGCGTCGAGCCGCTCGAGGGTTGCCTTGAACTCGGCCCGGGCGCTCTTCAGCTGCTCGGCGAGGGTCTCCCCCTCTGCGACCTGCGCCAAGAGCGTATCGACCTCGGCGTACTCCTCTTCGCGGATCTCCTCCTTGGCAGCCTCGAGCTTGGCCCGCGCATCTGCGAAGCGCCCCGCGTCGAGGTCGTCGCGCCAGGCTGCCGCGCCCTCGAGGACCTCCGTCACCGGCCGGCCACGAGTCGCCGTCTTGTAGGCGAGGGCTGCTCCGATCCCGATCGTCAACAGCGCTGCGAGACCGACCCCGACTCGGAGGAGCTTGGCCATCACGTCGTCGCCTCGGGACCCAAAGCGCCCCGACCCGGCGTGCGGGCTCCTCCCTGAGCCCTTGGCAGCCGCAGACACGGCGGGGAACCCGCCCGTGCGGTCTCGGCGGACCTGCTCTTGGATGTCTCTGGGGAGGGCGACCTCGAGAGCGTCCAACATCTCCTCAGCCGATTGGTAGCGCTGAGCCGGCTCCTTCTCGAGAGCCTTGAGGACGAAGCGCTCGATCGCTGGCGAGTAGCCGAGGCCTGGGTGTGCCTCCTCGAAGGTGAAGGGCGGGTCGACGATGTGTTTGCCTATGTAGCCCACGGGGCTCTCGGCCTCGAAGGGGAGCCTCCCTGTCAGCAACTCGAAGGCCACGACCCCGAGCGAGTAGATGTCGGAGCGGTGGTCGACCCGGGCGCCGCCCGCGGCCTGCTCTGGCGACATGTATTCGGGGGTCCCAACGGCCACCCGCTCGGCCGTCAGGAAGGCGTCGGAGTCCTTGAGCGGTTCGTCGCTGAGGAGCTTGGCGATCCCAAAGTCCATGATCTTGACGACCTCGACGCTCTCGTGCAGCGTCGTCACGAGGAGATTCTCGGTCTTGAGATCGCGGTGGACGATCTTGTGTTCGTGAGCCTTTGAGACCCCCTGCAGGACTTGAGCGAACATTCGCGCGAAGCGCTTGAGCGGAAAGCGACCTCCCTCCCGGAGGAGGTGAGTCATGGTTTGGCCTTCAACGAACTCCATAGCCATGTAGAAGCGGTCGTTAGGAGTCGTGCCCGCGTCGAACAAGCGAACCACGTTGGGGTGCTCGAACTGGGCGAGCACCATGATCTCGCGCTTGAAGCGCGCGACCGACTCCTCGCTGGTGACGAGGTTGGGGTTGAGGACCTTGATCGCGACGATCCGGCTCATCAAAGTGTGATTGGCGCGGAACACCTGGCCCATGCCGCCCTGGCCGACTCGCGAGAGAATCTGATAGCGGTTGTTGAGGAGGGTCCCCGTCAGGTCCGAGCTGGGGTCGGCCATCGTCTCATTCAGCGGGCGGCCGCCCGGTCCGAGGCCAGAATCGGAGTCCGAGTCGGAGTCGGAGTCCGAGTCGGAGTCGGAGTCGGAGTCGCTTGGGGGGTCGTGGGGGAAGAAGGGCCGCTGAATCGGGATCGTGGCTCCGCCCGCGTCGAAGAGCCCAGGCCCAGAGCCGAGGTCGGTGGGCCCCTCGTCACCTTCGTAGTCGAAGGTAATGTCCGGGGGGCGCGGAACCGCAACCGTCGGGCGCTGACGGAGCGTGGGCGTCGGGTTGGGGGCGGGCTCGTCGTCTCCTTCGTAGTCGAAGGTCATGTCGGGCGAGGCCGGGGTTGTGTCGAGGATCTTGGTCCTCTTCTCCGGCCGCGGCTTGACCGGCGGAAGATCAGAGCGATCGAGGACCATCGTCGGCTCACGCAGGTCGCCGGGCTCCGCCTCTGGCTGCGAAGAGAGACTCGCTGGATTCACCGTCCAGGCCGCGCCCCCATGCTTGGTATCACCCGGCTCGGAGGAAGGGGGAGGTGGCGGCGGGGGGGGCGCGGGTTGACCTTCGTCAACCGCGCGCATGATCCCGGACGAAGGCCCGACGGACTCGGCTGCTCGAATGATCGTGCTCGCCGTCGGCTCCGAGCTGAGGGGCGTGTTTCCGCTCGAGAGGCGAGTGAAGAGCTCCTCCAAGAGTTGGTCGCGGCGGGGGGGCGTCAAGAGCCCCCTTTGGATCAAGCGATCGCCCAGGCGCCACGTGTTCCCCTCGCTGCGCTGCTCGGCCTGGAGCTCGCGGGCCTCCCCTTCGCCCAGGATCTTCTGTTCGACGCAGAGGACCGCGAAGCCTTGTTCGGCGCGAAGGAAGCGGGCCAGGGAGAGCTCGCGCTGAAGGATCGGGAGGGCGGTGTCGGGGATCAGGCCGCGATCGTGAAGAATCTGGCCCAGCGAACGGCCTTCGGGCAGCTCCTGCAAGAGCGCCTGCACCTGAGCTTCGCTGACGAAGCCGTGTCGGACCGCGAGGGTCCCCAGGAGTTGGTCGGTGGGGCTAACCACGCACTGCCGATCTCAGGATAGGCCGATTTCCTGAGGCGACGATACCCTGGGCTGGGGGAGGCTCAAGGCAACGGGCGGCCTCCTTCCCTGCTCAACGCTCGAACGCCAGGACGACCGAGCCCGCCCTATAATTCCGTCCCATGGCATACAAAGCTCTCGTGACAGGCGGCTGCGGTTTCATAGGCTCTCACATCTCGAGGCTTTGATCGCGGCTGGCCACAGTGTCCGAATCCTGGACGACCTGAGCAGCGGTCGCCGCAGCAACTTGGCTGGTTTCGAGGATCGGGTCGAGTTGATCGAGGGCGATCTGAGCCAGCGCGAGGTCGCTCAGGAGGCCTGCGCAGGCGTGGAGGTCGTGTTCCACCAGGGGGCTATTCCCGCGGTCCCCCGCTCGATCGTGGATCCGCTCGCGACCTTCCGAGTCAACGTCTCAGGCACGAACGAGCTGCTCGTGGCCGCCAAGGAGGCGGGGGTCCGTCGCTTCGTATTCGCCTCCTCCTCTTCGGTTTACGGGCCCACCGACGTGCTGCCCAAGGTCGAGACCCAGAGTCCGCAGCCTGTCTCGCCGTACGCCGCCCACAAATTGAGCGCAGAACAGCTCTGCATGAGCTTCTTCCACTCCTATGGCCTAGAGACGGTCGCTCTGCGCTACTTCAACGTGTTCGGCCCTCGCCAAGACCCACACAGCGGCTACGCCGCCGTGATCCCCGCGTTCGCGACAGCGCTCCTCGCTGGCCGCCCCGGCACAATCCACGGAGACGGGAGCTACAGCCGCGACTTCTCCTACATTGACGACGTCGTGGCAGCCAATCTGGCCGCCGCGACGGCACCTCGCGCGCCGGGGCACTGGATCAACATCGCCGGCGGAAAACGGATCACGATCCTCGAACTCCACCAGGAGATCGCCAAGGTGCTCGGCGTCGATTTGCAGCCGATCCTGGGCCCGGTGCGGGGCGGCGATATCCCCCACAGCATGGCCGCCGTGGATCGCGCCCGCGATCTCCTCGAGTGGGCCCCTCAGGTCTCCCTAGAGGAAGGCCTCCGCCGAACCGTCGAGAGCTACCGCCAGGAGCTTGGCTAGTAAAGCGGAGCACGATTCTGAACGAGGTCGCCGTCCTAGCGGAGGGGAGTCGTGAGATGACCCCCCGTGGGGGGCGACCTCTCAGAATCGTGGCCTCCGGTTTAGAGAAAGGCGCGGCCCGCGATCTCGTTCATGATCTCGCGAGTTCCGCCGCCTATGTTGAGCAGCCGCGCGTCGCGCGAGAGGACTTCCGCCCGGGTCTCGCGGCAGTAGCCCATTCCGCCGAGAAGCTGGACGGCTTCGCGACACACCCACTCCGCGCAGTCGGCGGCTTGGTTCTTGGTCAGCGCGACCTCCGGCGGAGTCGCCTCGTCGCGCAGGGCGCGCCCGACGGTGTGATAGACGAGCGCCTTCGCGGCCAAGACACGCCCCGCCATGTCGGCCAAGCGGTGCCGCACGACTTGGTGCTTCACGATCGGACGTCCGAAGGTCTCGCGCTGCTTGACGTACGTCGCCGCGTCCTCGTAGCAGACCTCTGCGGTCGCGGTCCCGATCGCTGCGAGGTACATCCGCTCGCGGAGGAAAGTCTGCATCAAGCAGAGGAAGCCCGTTCCCTCCTCCCCGAGGCGGGCGCTGACCGGGACCCGGACCCCGTCCAGGGAGAGCTCGGCGGTGTCGCTCGCGCGCCAACCCGTCTTCTTGATCGCTCGCGAGACGGTCAACCCTTCGGAGTCGCCGGGGACCACGAAGAAAGTCAGCCCCCCGTGAGGATCGTCGCTCGTTCGGGCCAAGAGGGTGAGCTGATCGGCGCGCACGCCCGAGGTCACGAAGATCTTGGTCCCAGTCAGGCGGTAGTGATCACCCTCGCGAGTGGCGCGAGTCGTGACGCCGCTCACGTCGCTTCCGGCACCTGGCTCAGTGATCGCGAGCGCAGAGATCTTCTCTCCCGCTAGAACAGGCGGGAGGTAGCGCTGGCGCTGCTCCTCGGTCCCCAAGACCATGATCGGCGGGAGCGCGATCTCGAGCGAGCCGAGGCCGACCACCACGCCCGTCGAGCCCCCCCGGAGCAGCTCCTCGGTGCTGACGACCATGTGGAACAAGTCGCCGCCCCCCCCGCCGTATTCCTCGGGGAGGCCGGGCCCGAGCACGCCAGCCTCAGCGGCCTTGAGGTAGAGCTCGCGGGGGAAGGTCTCCGCTTCCTCCCAGGCCTGGGCGTGCGGCGCGATCTCCTCCCGGGCGAAGCGAGCGCAGACCTCACGAAACGCGTGGTGGGAGTCGTCGAGGCAGGCCGAGAAGGCGTCGCCGGTGATCGGGGCTGACACTAGGCCAGGGCAGGTTCCAGCGGCTGCTCGACAGCGACTGGCTCGGGTGCTGTGGGCGCCGCTGGCTCTGGAGCGCCGCCACTTCGAGCCTGCTGGAGGTCCCAGAGCGGACCCATAAGGAAGCTGAGGGGATCGTCCGCGAAGGCGGGCTTGTTCTTCTCGTAGACCCCGTGCCCGACGAGGTTCAGCCCCCAGCCAACGGTGAACAGGGCGTGGCTCGTGAGCCAAAAGGGCCGGTAGGCGGGGAACACGATCAGGCCGGCCGCGCCGCCCAGGATCATGGGGATCCCGATCCGGTGCAGGACGCGGTTGGTCGGGTCCTGGTGGGTGCCCTCATAAAAGACCGCGGCCTTCTCAAAGCGCTCGCTCCACGTCCCGTCGAACTCGCGCTTCGCGCGCCATTCCTTCTCGAGCCCGACCATGCCTTTGGCGAAGAGCGCGAGGCCGGGCAGCTTAGCGCCAGCCATCAGCGCGCCCATCCCGGCTCCGACACACGCCAGGTCGCGGTTCTTCTTGATCTTCAGCGCGTTGAAGGCTCCGCTCAGAGAGGGAAGTGCCATGGTTCGCTCCGTTTCGAGGTCGGCCAGAAGGGCCGGTAGGGCGACACCTTAGGCAGGCTCCAGGCGACCGACAAGCTAAATCCCCACCCAGATCCCGCCAAGGCGTCCCGCCCGGACAGTGCACGCCAACCGCCACGAGCACGACGGGCTCTGACCGAACGCCAAACGCCCCTTCGCGAGAGGCTGCCTCAAATCCCGCGGTCGCGGCGCGAAGCCGACGCGACCCGACTCCGGCGCACGCGCGAGCAACGAAACCGCCTTCGGACAAGCTCGCCCCCGATCTAGCGCATCGCCTTTTCGCGCGACCCGAACTCGCCACACGCCGACGCATGCGACCCGAACCGAGAGCTACTTGCCGCCTCCGCTGGACCTTGCACGCGAGTCGGTGAGGGGATGCCCGTAGGTTCGAGCCTCCCCTGTCCAATAACGTCCGCGTCAGGGCAGCCGCCGCCGTCTCGCGTGCAAGGTCCAGCCGTCCCCCCGACCCGGTCGGCGAGACAGCCACCCCCCGACCTACTCTGGGCGCAGCCCCATAAACACAGCCAGCGCTCCCGACCCTCCAAGGCTGCCCTCGACACCGATCCGTCCAGTTCGAGGACGAGTTCGACCACGAGGACGAGGACGAGAGGCTGTCGCGCAACCGAGAGTTTTCAACGCGGAGGTCGCGGAGACTCGCCGAGAGCTGCAGAGGTCGAAAACTAGAGCGAAGGGCGCTCCGATTCGGTGGCGA